>JAVWBZ010000333.1:0-518 GCA_036649255.1 Bacteroidales bacterium | reverse complement strand
AAAGAGGAGTTGGAGTGTAAAACAGATTTAGCTCAAAAAATTATTCTCTCAATTAAGGAGGGGGATATAATTTTTTTAGATGATTCAGATATCTCTATCATAGTAGCTTCAATACTACAAAAGAAGAAAATTAAAATTACCGTTATTTCAAATAGATTAGAAGTTCAAAAGATACTCTCTAGAAACAATGATATAAAATTGATCTCTTTATCTGGTATCTACAATCCTAAAACTGACTCATTTATAGGGGATCTTGCAATACAGAGTTTAAAAAAATTTAATTTGAATAAAGTTTTTATTGAAGCTAGAGGAATAAATGTAGACAGAATGCAATTGAGTAGCACAAATATAAATGATGGTGAACTAAAAAAGACTGCTTTAAATTTTGGGAAAGAGTTGTTTATAGTTGCTCCAAGTGACAAATTTTTCCAAGATTCAATATATAATTTTTATTCATTAAAAGAAGGTATGAACATTATAACAGATTCAAAACTCTGCTCGAATATAGAGAAAATACT
>JAVWBZ010000332.1:0-547 GCA_036649255.1 Bacteroidales bacterium | reverse complement strand
AATCTATCATATCAAATGTTGTTTTATGTTTTAGTACAACATATTCCCCTTCTTGAATGTATTCTTGTCCTTCCATATCTATCTCTTTTGGTAAAACAATCCCTATTTTCTCCAATACCAAATCTTTTAGTTTATAAAGATTATTTTTTTGTACTGTAGAAATAAAATTTATATTTTTTATATTATTTTTATTACATATTCTCTTTAATTTATCATATGTTTCAGCTATTTCACTTTCATCAAAAGGATTTTTTAATTTTATAAAAAATGCTTTTTCCCTATCTCTTTTAACAACTCTTATCTGTTCTTCTAAATTACTTGACATCTCTTTTAAACATAAAATTTTTTCTTTTATTATTTTTTTACTTTTTTTCAACTCATTTATTCTTTTATCTATATCATCAACTTTTTCTTCTAAAAATTTTATATTTTCAACAAACTTTTTAACTCTACTATATTTTTTTATCTCTTCTAAGGAAAATCCGGCTTCTTTTAAAGTAATTATAAAAAATAGATCCCAAATTTGTGAATTTGAATAATACCTATA
>JAVWBZ010000331.1:0-561 GCA_036649255.1 Bacteroidales bacterium | reverse complement strand
ATCCGGTTAAATAATTGGTTCGATATTTCGTGAATGATGCCAAACAGCGCGATAGCTGTCATGATGACAATTGGGGGCAAAAATACAAAAAATTGAACTATCAATAGGTTAAAAACAAAGACAAATGTAGTAAAATTTTTATGATCAGGGCGTGCCGGCTTCGCCGTCGCGTCTTTCACTATATTCCTCGCAGCCCTTCAGCCCTTCGTGGCCAAAGCATTCATTTTTTTCATGTTTCGCTGCATTGCTATTGTTTTCCCTGAACTGTTCGTCCAGAGCTGCTGCGGGATCGTTCGCTGAACCCTATCATGCTTTAAAAATCAAAGAATGAAGATTATGATATTGTTAATAACCAATTTTTTTAATGGTACTTTTAACCTTTTCATCTAAAAAATAGAAAAAATTTCAAATGATGGTAAAACGTGAAATCATTACACCTATTTAAAAACGCCAGAATAAAAAGCAACCTCAAAATATGGTTTCTTATTATTGTCATGGGTTTCAAACAAAACGGTGTTTTTAATAAAATCAAACAGAACGGTGAAAATTATATTACTCCTT
>JAVWBZ010000330.1:0-617 GCA_036649255.1 Bacteroidales bacterium | reverse complement strand
TTTTAGCGAGAAAGCCGTGTTCACATGAAAACACGTTTACATCTAATGCAAGAATAGGTTGCCATTCGTGTAAAGGTCTAGCTAAAAGCGATTGAGTATCTAACTTTGACGCAATCTCTTTAATTTTATCCATTTTTTAAAAGTCTCCTTATTTATTATCTTATATGCATTGTATCACACTTTTTTTAAGTTGTAAACCATTTTTAAGTACTTGTTAAAAAATAAAAATTGAACTTTTTTCTTTAAGCTTTTTTTTTAAGACTATGAAAAAATAGCAAAAGCTTAAAAAATAAAAATGAAAAAAAGTAAAATTTTTTAAGCTTTCGAAAAAAAGAGCCCTTTTTTAAGGTCTTTTACGAACCTTAAAGCATCAAGCTTAAAGATTTTTTCGAAGTAGCGTCCATATACTAGTATATCACGCGCGTGTGCACGCGATTTAATTTTTTAACCTTTTAAGATAAATGAATATAAATATATTTTTTTTTTTTAATAATATATATAACCTTATATAAATATACAAAGACCTTAAAAGCTTAAAAGCTTAAAAAACGTAAAATCTTTAAGCTTCGTCAAAAAACGAACCTTAAAAACGAAAGCTTAAAGATTTTTCAAACAAT
>JAVWBZ010000329.1:0-674 GCA_036649255.1 Bacteroidales bacterium | reverse complement strand
AGATAGAGTTTGTTTTTATACAAAGGAAGATGGTAACCTATGCTAATGGGAATCGATAAACTTCGAAATGCTGCCGTTTTTGAGTATGTATAGCTGGTTTTGTTATTTGTATAAATAGGAATACCAATATTATATCCATATGTATAGAACCCGATACCCGTCCCCACTTCTACATTATTTTTAAAAATGGTTTTAAAAGAAAAAGCAACTGTTGGGCATAAAAACTCCATTTTCAATTTTAGTCCTCCTGTATTTCCTACAGCGGTGTATTGCTCTTTGATCCATCCGGTATTAAGACCGAAGTAAAAATCCTGAGAAAAAGCATGTGTATATATTCCAAAACAGATGATTGTTATCAATATTTTCTTTTTCATAATGCTGATTTTTTATTGAAAAATTTATAGTAACTCCTTCTGAGTTTTACGATTGTTTTTTTTAAGTTTATACCCCAACTCTATTCCAAAATGCCAATACGATCCTCTGCTTGTATAAATGGGATTGTAATGATGCCATTCTTCTTCCGTTTGTTTCACATTATAATTGAAATTACTTTGCCATATCTCTCGTAATCCTGCATGATAAGCCCCAAATATACTGATGCAAAGATTAATGTTGGTAACATATTGTAAACTTATTTGGTTTGCAAACAATACGTTGAATTTATGCAAAAGAGA
>JAVWBZ010000328.1:0-686 GCA_036649255.1 Bacteroidales bacterium | reverse complement strand
CCTTGGGAGGGTACCAGAGCGGTCAAATGGGGCAGACTGTAAATCTGTTGGCGAAGCCTTCGGAGGTTCGAATCCTCCCCCTCCCACCATCGCGGAAGTAGCTCATTTGGTAGAGCGACAGCCTTCCAAGCTGTAGGTAGCGGGTTCGAGACCCGTCTTCCGCTCAAAAGCTACTTAGACAAAATCAGCAATCTAATTATAGATTGCTGATTTTTTTTGTTTACCCTCTATACTATCTTAACTCGGCTCAGCCTCAAAAACAGATTGATGAGAAAAAAATATATCTTTGTAAAGTAGTGTAAACGGCTCAATGTAAAATCTTGGTGTGGAAATTTTGCATAAATTAGTAATCTTGCATTATGGCAAATATTATAGATTTAGGTTATTTAGTTTTACCGAAAGATATTTATGAGCACATTGACTTGATCAAGAGTGATGTTTCTGCTAAGGAGATAGATTTGTATTTGGACGAGAAGAGTGTACCGTCACCGCCGAGTGGGTTCACCTCGAAGGGCTTTACAAAACCTATTACGATACAAGACTTTCCACTTCGCGGCAAAGGTGTATTTCTGAATATTTGTGGGCTAAAATGGCAGAATAATAGCACCGAAAAGTCGTTACAAATAGCGATGATTTAGCCCATCTGGGAACTCAAATTACCAAAGAGTTCGCAGATTTTTTACAAG
>JAVWBZ010000327.1:0-688 GCA_036649255.1 Bacteroidales bacterium | reverse complement strand
AAAAGTTTTATTAAGAGTGAGCGGGCAAAGTTGTTTCGTGATATTTCAATTCTACAATAGTGCAATTAAAAGGATAATAATTTTGCTTGTTTTGATTTGCCGATTTGATTTCAATTCTACAATAGTGCAATTAAAAGATTTGATATAGAGTAACAAAAAAGCCCTCAAACGATTTCAATTCTACAATAGTGCAATTAAAAGGGCAAGGGAATCCCTCTTATTCCTATTGATGCTAATTTCAATTCTACAATAGTGCAATTAAAAGAGACATCTGCCCATTCTTTGAAATCTTCTCCGATCATTTCAATTCTACAATAGTGCAATTAAAAGTATTGTGCCAAATTCGCACAGTATGTTAGCCAATTTATTTCAATTCTACAATAGTGCAATTAAAAGGATGACTGGGAAATGGATATCAAAGGTGTCATGGTATTTCAATTCTACAATAGTGCAATTAAAAGAACTTGGAAGCAAAATATATTAAAACTCATTGACCTATTTCAATTCTACAATAGTGCAATTAAAAGAAAGCTATCTGATTCCATAGACTTCCGTATAAATACATTTCAATTCTACAATAGTGCAATTAAAAGGGTTATCCAATAAAATACCAGTCCGGCAGATGGTATTTCAATTCTACAATAGTGCAATTAAAAGAATGAATGCTCATGGTGACTTCTCTGATATT
>JAVWBZ010000326.1:0-700 GCA_036649255.1 Bacteroidales bacterium | reverse complement strand
ATACGTGCCATCCAATACAAGGTGGCATCGGGATCACTCCCTCGAATTGACTTAATAAAAGCCGACACCAAATCATAGTGCTGCTCACCCGATTTGTCATAACGGGCAATATTTTGCTGTGCAACTTTGACCACCATTGCATTGGTCACGATATTTTCAACGTCAGGCTCGAAGGTGCCCGCAATGAGTTCAATTAAATTCAAGGCTTTGCGGGCATCACCTGCGGCAAACTGCACCAATGCTTCAAATTCTTCAATTTGAATATAACGCTCTTTTAAAAATGGATCGTTCTTAATCGCTTGCACTAATAAAGTTTGAATCGCATCGGCATCGAGCGCATTTAAGGTATAGACCTGACAACGCGACAACAACGCACTGTTGACTTCAAAAGAAGGATTCTCGGTGGTGGCACCAATGAGGGTAATTTTGCCTTTCTCCACAGCATTCAGTAAGGCATCTTGCTGCGATTTGTTAAAACGATGAATTTCATCAATAAACACCACAGGTGGCATTAAATCTCCGCCATCAGCAATGATCTCACGGAGCTCTTTAACCCCCGTATTGAGTGCAGATAAGCTGACAAAAGGTCGATCGATCGCTTGCGCCAACAGTAAAGCAATCGTGGTTTTACCCACGCCTGGTGGCCCCCAAAAAATGATCGATGGCAAATGCCCTTGATCGATCATTTGGCGGAGCGGTG
>JAVWBZ010000325.1:0-728 GCA_036649255.1 Bacteroidales bacterium | reverse complement strand
ACAATAACACTCTATCAGGATATCTATGTGTTAATCCTGGAACTGGTGAATCTCCATCTTCATGTAAAGGATCTTCTAAGTCAGCATCGGTATTATGAAGTTCATTTATAGCTGGAACTGCTTGTTTTCTCACAGGACAATTTGGGTCAGTTTCATCAACTAAACTTAAATAATATGGAGTGATTCCCATTCTGATTGTTTCTAATGATTTAGTAATTCCTTCTTTTTCTGATTCTGTTAAACTTATATGTTTTTCTAAATCTTCTAAAGTTTCGACTCTATTTCTAACTTGCCATTTCCAATCATTCCATTGTTCGTCTGTTACATTCCAAACTTTTTTAAAATCTCTCATTATGTTTTTCCTCCCTGATATATGCTCAAAATATATGTTGAAATTCTCCTAAATATTAATTATACATATAGCTTTTCAAACAATTGTCTGATTGATTCTGATTCCCTAATAATTTGTAATGTTAGATTTGCATGCCCTTTTGTATATCCATTTCCAACTATCATATTTACGTCTTTTCCTACACCTTCCGCTCCAAGAGCAGCTTTTGTAAATGAAGTAGCCATTGAGAAGAAGTAAACAACTCCATCATCTTTAGTTATAAGAATTGAAGACATTTCAGTTCCTTGAACATTTACATTATTTATTACAACGTCACAAAGTTGACCATTAGTTACTTCATTTATTGTATTGTAAATTTCAACTGGTTTTGTAGCAT
>JAVWBZ010000324.1:265-730 GCA_036649255.1 Bacteroidales bacterium | reverse complement strand
GAAGTGATCAACAATCTTATGCAGCTCTAATTACTTTTGTTCAAGATCGTCCCGGTCATGATCATCGCTATGCTATTGATGCGAGTAAAATAAAAAATGAACTGGGTTGGGTACCACAAGAATCTTTTGAAACGGGTATTCGTCAAACTGTAGAATGGTATTTGAGTCATTTAGATTGGTGCCGTAGAGTTCAAGATGGCAGCTATCAACGCGAGAGACTAGGAGTAGATCAATCATGAATACAAAGGGGATTATTCTCGCAGGCGGTTCTGGAACACGCTTGTATCCAATTACCAAAGGCGTATCAAAGCAGTTGTTGCCGATTTATGATAAGCCCATGATTTATTATCCTTTGTCAGTTTTGATGTTGGCGGGTATTCGTGAAGTTCTTATTATTACCACACCCGAAGATGTTGACAGTTTTAAACGCTTATTGGGGGATGGCTCACTTTTTGGTATTGAGCT
>JAVWBZ010000324.1:0-255 GCA_036649255.1 Bacteroidales bacterium | reverse complement strand
TCTTAGCACAGGCATTTATTATTGGTTAAGATTTTATCGGTCAGAGCAATGTTTGTTTTGTGCTTGTCGATAATATTTTTTATGGTCAAGGCTTTACGCCGATGTTGAAACAAGCGATTGCACGCCAACAAGGTGCAACGGTATTTGGTTATCAAGTTAAAGATCCTGAACGTTTTGGTGTGGTTGAGTTTGATCAAAATAAGTGTGCGATTTCCCTTGAAGAAAAGCCAAAACATCCGAAGTCTAATTTTGCGG
>JAVWBZ010000323.1:0-745 GCA_036649255.1 Bacteroidales bacterium | reverse complement strand
ATACAAGCCGGTATAAAAAGATAGTTTAAATAGAAATGATTGAATTTAGGAATAAGCAAACCTATGATACTACATACTAACCAAAGAGAGAGAATCCCAATAAAATCCATAGTAATTGATTTATGCGTGAAAAGTAACACGTTTTTTTTCCTGTAGTTAAAATAAAAAAAAAGTAACATTATTATTCCAATGAAACCACCACTTATGAATTGAATGCTCATATCACTAAAATTTCGTTTCTCTGCTCTTTCAAAATATTGTTTCCAAGCATCCGTGATATCAATTGGATTATTTAGCACTTCACTTACTATTTTTTCAAATTTTTCTTTTATGGCAGTTGAATCACGATTGGATGTTAATTCCGATTTATTGATTTGCTCCAATAGGGCTATTTGTTTTTCCAAACCACTGATTTTGGTTAAATAATAACTGTCAAAGAATGGATATAGCGTTACTCCAATAACGGTAATTGAAATAATAAGTAAGGCTTTGGAACGTGTCTTATTAAAAATTTCGGATATTTCTTCTACAAAAAAATCAAATGGTTTCATTATTCTAAAATGTTAAAAATGCTGTCGGATGGAATAGTCGTTATTATTTTTTTTACTTCCTGAAGCATGTTTTTCCTTTCAGATTCGTTAAAAACCGCTTCCTTTAATATATTAAAGTTTTCACTATTGTTGTTTCCTTCTTGATTCAGATATGTTGATTTATTTTGTAAGTATTTTTGTATTTTATCTTTTTC
>JAVWBZ010000322.1:0-752 GCA_036649255.1 Bacteroidales bacterium | reverse complement strand
AGTGGTGATAATAATTTGCTGTGTATCGTTGTGTCTAGATCGTGTTTTTGAATTTTAAGCTTTTCAATAAAAGATAGAGACTTCATTTTATGCAATAAAAAAATCCCCGCCAAAGCGAGGATTTTTATCTCAAACGATTTAAGAATTAAACACGTTCGATAATAGTCGCGATACCTTGACCCAAACCGATACACATGGTCGCAAGACCAATTTGCGTATCTTGTTGTTCCATTACGTTAAGCAATGTCGTCGTGATACGTGCACCAGAACAACCCAATGGGTGACCAAGTGCAATTGCGCCACCGTTTAAGTTGATCAAGTCTTGTTTTTCATAAATGCCTAAGCCTTTCATGACAGACAAGCCTTGTGCAGCAAAAGCTTCATTCAATTCAAATGTTTGAATGTCGCTAATGCTTAAGCCAGCACGTTTAAGTGCTTTTTGCGTTGCTGGAACTGGACCGTAACCCATGATTGCAGCATCACAACCTGCAACTGCCATAGAGCGAATTACAGCACGTGGCTTAAGACCTAATGCTTGAGCACGTTCAGCAGACATTAGCAACATTGCAGAAGCACCATCAGACAAAGCTGAAGATGTTGCCGCAGTTACCGTACCGCCTTTCGGATCAAATACAGGACGTAATGATTTGAATGACTCAAGGTTCGCATCTGGACGAATTACTTCGTCGATGTCGCATAGGATTTTGAAGCCATTTTGGTCATGACCTTCAACACCCACGATTTCATTTTTG
>JAVWBZ010000321.1:0-762 GCA_036649255.1 Bacteroidales bacterium | reverse complement strand
TAAGATGATCTACAACAATGTTTGGCAAAGGAACTTCATCAATATTCACGCCATCTATCTCTAACAATCTACAAATAGTTCTTTCAACAGCTACTGTTGTATATGAATCTACAAATTTTTGAACATCCAGCGCAATATCTTTTGCCAATTGTTTAGCTGAATCCACCTTCTTAAAATCAAGTCCTAACTTGCTATTATTCATTCTCTTATTTAGTTTATGTTATGTGTTTGTAAATTAATTATTTTTCTTGATCTTGGTTGCAAAAGGCAGCAAACATACGATTTATTTTTATAAAACCAGATTGATTGCCTTCTTCCCTGATCAAGTTACTATGAGTTGATTTCTATTTTGACCCCTTGAATAAATTTTTGAGATTGGTGCATCAGTTCGTACATCAAGGTGTCGTTTTCAACAAAAGGAACTGATTTCCGATAGCTGGCAACAAAGTCCTCAATAAAAGAAGACGATTTTAATGGTCTTCTAAATTCAAGAGCTTGGGCGGCATTAAAAAGTTCAATAGCCAGAATTTTTTCAACGTTGTTCACAATGATATAGGCTTTGGTAGCCGCATTGGCACCCATGCTTACATGGTCTTCCTGCCCTTGTGATGATTCGATGGAGTCGGAAGAACAGGGCATGGTGAAAGTTTTGTTTTGGTTTACAATGGAGGCTGCCGTATATTGCGGAATCATAAAACCTGAATTAAGCCCCGGGTTTTTCACTAAAAAAGATGGAAGATCGCGTTTGCCGCCAATCAGTTG
>JAVWBZ010000320.1:530-763 GCA_036649255.1 Bacteroidales bacterium | reverse complement strand
GTTTTCATGCGATGTTAATCGTGCGACTGCTCGTCTCCGGGTTGATAATCGTTCGCGCCAGCCTGAAGGCCGCCATTCGTCTGCGCAAATCCCTGTTCAACGGTCAATGCGTACATCTCCAATTTCGGGGCGTTGTATTCCATTTTTTCTTGTTTCATGTGTGTCTGATTGTGTGGTTTGAATAGATTTTTCCTTTTTATCGGGTGCGAAAATAGTGCGCGGAGAATTTTCAT
>JAVWBZ010000320.1:0-520 GCA_036649255.1 Bacteroidales bacterium | reverse complement strand
AGCCGGCATCCAAAACCCGACGATATGGTTATTACTTTTTCTTATTCATTTTTCCCCTCCCTTTTCTCTTTTCCTTTCCCCAATCATTTGAATTTTGAACTTACCCCCAAAAGTTAGACAAAAAACTTTTGGGGGTATTTTTATGTCAAAACCGTTGTCATTAGAAAAAAAGTTAAGAGTTGTAGCTCTATACGAGCGTGGTTCTGGTGTTTCGACCATTTCACAACAGTTATCAATAAGCAAATCTCATACAGCAAGGATAGTTAATCGTTATCTACGCTATGGCAATAGTGGTTTAGAACGATTGCCGACCAAGCAATTTTCGGTTTCATTTAAGCAAGCAGTTGTTAGCAGTGTATTAAAAAAATGTTTATCTTTCGAACAAGTAGCCCTGCAATATCAGATAAGCCCTTCTACTGTTTATACTTGGGTCTGCCAAGTCAAATCAGGTAGTTGTGAGTCGCTATCTGATATCCAACCACGTGGGCGACCACCAAAAGATATGGGACGACCAAAGAAA
>JAVWBZ010000319.1:0-863 GCA_036649255.1 Bacteroidales bacterium | reverse complement strand
CCACCACCTACGGCCTCAATCGGATTCCACTCTTTGGCTCCTGCTGTTGCGGCAGTCGGAGGTGCCGGCATATAAGTATTGGTCTGCTCATTATTGTCTAATGCCGAAGGATAAGAATAGGTTTTATTGCCACTGACATTATAAACCCATGTAATTTCAAATTTACCATTGGGCATCAATCCGATTGCAGAACGCACGGGATAAACCGTTTTTCCATTTCTAATCATGCTGGGTGTATTGGGTGCTTTGTGTTCACCACCAATAATAACAAGACTATTTGAGGCATTAAGCCAAAAAAATCCTGCATTTACAGCAAGAATAGGAGTCCCCTTTTCTTGGGGTAATGTTTTCATGGTAACAGAAGGTTTTGTTACAACATTAGGTAACAAAACATTAAATTTTAAATTGGTATTTTGCCTAAAATCGATAATAGCAGAATAACCGGCTATTAATTTACCATTTATAGTTCTGGTTATTTTTTCAATAACAACATCTTTAGAAACCGGTTTTGTGCCCAAGGCTTCTGATATTCCTTGATTTACTTTGCCCCATAGGTTGTAACGAACAAGTTCAGAAAGATCTTGAAATATCACCCCTTGTGCTTTTGTCATACATAGTACCACGGCTTTTCTGATATCATCGGGATTTGATTGGTAGTTTTCACCAACCAATCCACCCACAATAGGCACTACTCCTCGCGTGATGTTTTTTGCATTGAGAAGTCCCCCCTCTACACTTGTCCAATCAGAACCATTTAAAGTTTTGACGTTAAGAGTGGGAATTTGATAATCAAGCGTAGCGGCATAGCCTGTTTTTTTGTAATTGAGCGTAGCCCATTGCGGAAAATCTACGCTGACATTATA
>JAVWBZ010000318.1:629-907 GCA_036649255.1 Bacteroidales bacterium | reverse complement strand
GACAATTATATTCGGTTCGATTGGGCAGTAAAGAGGCTTCTTCGCAACAAGGCCAACTTCGGTGTGCTGGAAGGGTTCTTAAAGACTCTGCTGTCCGACGATATTAAGATCGTAGAGATATTGGAGAGCGAAAGCAATCAGGAGAATGAGAGCGATAAATTCAACCGGGTAGATATCAAAGCAAAGGATAGCCGAGGGGAAATCATTATTTTTGGTGAAACGTTCGAATACCCATTCACTTTTATCGGCCGGGATGCCGCAACCGGTGTCTGATACGC
>JAVWBZ010000318.1:0-619 GCA_036649255.1 Bacteroidales bacterium | reverse complement strand
CTCATCCACCGGGAAAATCGGCTGACCCGGGTTCAGACGGAATAGATAGAAATAAAAAGAGCTTTAATAACAATTGTTATTAAAGCTCTTTTTATTGTGAGTGAACTGCCTGGGGCTCGAACCCAGGACCCCATCCTTAAAAGGGATGTGCTCTACCTGCTGAGCTAGCAATTCATCCTAGTGCTTTACTTCTGTAATGCGGGTGCAAAGGTAGTGCTTTATTTTAAATATGCAACATTTGACGCTTTATTTTGACTATTTTGTGCTCTTTTTCTCTTTTTCTTCCGATTGGATTACCTCTGGAGTCGATATATCAGGCTTAGGATTGTCTGTTAAGCCACTGGCATCTTGCAAAACAAAGCGTTTATAATAAGATAGGCAGAGCGTTGTGAGTGGCAAAGCAACAATTAGGCCGATAAAACCCAGCAGTGTGCCCCAAATAGAAAGCGAGAGCAGAATAATGGCCGGATTGAGCCCCATAGCTTTCCCCATAATACGAGGTGTGAGGTACAGATCTTGTATGCATTGCACAATGCACAGAATCAAGGCAGCCATACCGATGATCACCCAGAAGTTTTCTCCTGTTTGTGCGGACTTGAGCAAGGCCAGCAGAATCATC
>JAVWBZ010000317.1:0-1067 GCA_036649255.1 Bacteroidales bacterium | reverse complement strand
AAATTGCTGGATGCCGCCTTAGAAGCCAAAAAAGGAAATCAAAAAATAGGGTCCACCTTGAAAGGAATAGGCCCTACTTATACCGACAAAACGGCCCGACACGGTCTTCGCATTGCCGATATTCTCTCGCCTAAATTTATGGAAAAATATACCAACCTTGTTAACAATCATAAAGATCTATTAAAAAAATATGATTTTGACTATACAGAAGTACTACCTAAGATGGAAATGAAATGGTTGGATGCATTGAACACACTTAGAAAATTTGCTTTTATTGACAGTGAATATGAACTCTATGATTATCTTGAAGAAGGGAAAAAAGTATTGGCAGAAGGAGCGCAAGGCACCTTGTTGGATTTGGAATTTGGCTCTTATCCTTTTGTAACCTCTTCCAACACAATTGCAGCAGGAGCTTTTACCGGATTGGGGTTGGCACCTGCCAAAGTAGGAAATGTAATAGGCATTGTAAAAGCGTATTGCACACGCGTGGGAAGTGGCCCATTCCCTACTGAATTGTTTGATGCTACTGGAGAACAATTACGCAAACAAGGCAACGAATTTGGTGCCACTACCGGTCGGCCCCGACGTTGCGGCTGGCTTGATTTGGTAGCCCTCAAATATTCCATTATGATCAATGGCGTTACTGAAATAGTATTGACCAAAGCCGACGTAATGTCTAATTTCGACACCCTTTATATTTGCACGGCTTATCGCGTAAACGGTGAAGTAACAACCAAAATGCCTACCGATACTGATGCCGTGATCGAACCTATTCTCACCCCTTTTAAAGGATGGAACCAAAATATACAGCCAATAAGAAAATACAACGACCTGCCTCTTGAATTACAAATGTACATCCAATACATTGAAAAGGAAACTCATACCAAAATATCTATTGTGTCCGTTGGCCCCGACAGAGAAGAAACCATCAGAAGATAAATTTGTCATGAAAACTCGAAAAATTATTGCCATTGTGCTTCTTTTGGCTCTATCCCTTTCAAGTTGTGCTCCTAAAATTATTGGAAAAAGAAAACATAAAAAATTGAGAAATTGTGGTTGTGGATGGG
>JAVWBZ010000316.1:426-1103 GCA_036649255.1 Bacteroidales bacterium | reverse complement strand
CTTAATATTAAAAATATTAAAGAATTACTGCTTCCTTTTGCTGATGTTTTGGCTTGGCTGGAACCATTAAATAATTTGGATGAGCTGATTCTTTTCCTTGAAAACCATCTGAATGAAGAACTTCCGGTAAATCTTGCTAAAGGAAATGTAATTAAAGAAAATATTTCAGAGGAGCTGGATCGTTTGCGTGGTTTGCAAAATAAAGGAAGAGGTTTTCTGGATGAAATGTGCCAAAGGGAAATTGAACGCACAGGAATTACCAGCCTTAAAATAGATTTTAATAATGTTTTCGGATATTTTATTGAGGTTCGGAATACCCATAAAGACAAAGTTCCGAGCGATTGGCTCAGAAAACAAACGCTGGTAAATGCCGAACGGTATATTACCGAAGAATTAAAAGAATATGAAAGCCAAATTCTGGGTGCGGAAGAAAAAATAAGCGTTCTGGAAAGCCAATTGTATCGAAAAGTATGCGAAGAAACGATGATTTATATCGACAGAATTCAGGAAAACTCGCATATTATTGCTCAGCTTGATATTGCTGTTGGTTTGTCTGAGCTCGCCGTTTCTGAGAGTTATACAAAACCTGTTTTGAACGAAAGTTTTGCGATAGATTTAAAAGAAGCAAGGCATCCTATTATAGAAAATGCACTTCCTTTAGGCGAAAAATATATCCC
>JAVWBZ010000316.1:0-416 GCA_036649255.1 Bacteroidales bacterium | reverse complement strand
ATTATGGTTACAGGACCCAATATGGCGGGTAAATCGGCAATTCTTCGTCAAACAGCTATTGTTTGTCTTTTGGCGCAAATTGGAAGTTTTGTACCGGCGAAACATGCGGAAATAGGCGTTTTAGATAAAATTTTTACCAGAGTAGGAGCGAGTGACAACATCTCTGCCGGAGAATCTACTTTCATGGTGGAAATGAATGAGGCTGCAAATATTCTGAATAATATCTCTGAACGCAGCTTAATTTTATTAGACGAAATCGGGCGCGGAACTTCTACTTACGACGGGGTTTCCATCGCTTGGGCTATTGCCGAATATCTTCACCAACACCCTTCTCAGGCTAAAACGTTGTTTGCAACGCATTATCATGAATTAAATGAAATGACGGAATCATTACCTCGCATTCAGAATTACAATGT
>JAVWBZ010000315.1:0-1219 GCA_036649255.1 Bacteroidales bacterium | reverse complement strand
TCAATATCACCAAATTCCAAACTGAAAACGACATTTTGATTTACAACCAGGATGATGATCATATTCCATTGCTATTGCAGAGTCATGCTTTGAAACGTCTTTTTTATCAATTCAGCATCAAAAAACCTGTGGCTACTGGTGCTTATTATCATGACGGGCAGATCATTCTTTCGGAAAATGGAGAAGTAAAAAGTGAATTTGAAATCTCCGAATTTTCTCACTTACCGGGGATTCATAATCACTATAATATCATGGCCGCAATATTGGCTTGTAAAACAATGAATATAAGCGATGACATGCTTATTGAGCATCTTAAAACCTTTAAAGGGTTGGAGCACAGGATAGAATATGTAGGAAATTTTGCCGGTATTCAATTTTATAATGACAGTATTTCCACTATTCCGGAAGCCACTATTGCCGCCTTAAAAGCCCTAAAGAAAGTAGATGTTTTAATTTTGGGGGGTTTTGATCGTGGTATAGAATACACTCAACTTATTCAATATCTTGTTGAAAATCCAGTACAACATATTGCATTTACAGGCCCTGCCGGCAATCGGATCTTAACAGAATGGAAAGCGTCGTTCTCCGCTCCGTCTCATTATATTCATACAAACAATTATTCAGAAATTGTAGACTTTGCCTTTGAATATGGCAAAAAAGGAAAAATCTGTTTACTTTCTCCAGCGGCTTCCAGTTACAATCAGTTTAAAAATTTCGAAGAAAGAGGAACCTATTTTAAAGAATTGGTGAAAAATAAAAAATAGATTAGGGTCCTAACAAAATAAATGTTTAAACGTTTATTTTAATGTATTTTTGCAGTTCCAAAAATGATAGTCAAATAATTATTCTAAAAATAAAACAAGATGAAAAAAGGAAATTTATTATTAGTGTTGGCATTTGCTTTGATTTCGCTTACTTTTTGTAATAACAAAAATGTGGAAGCCAACATGCAAGAAGAGACCGAGCAAGCCGTGAACACGGCCATAAAAAATGATCAAATGCTCCCAATCGAAAAACCGAAAAAGATGAAAGAGAATCTTTCGGGAGAAATAATCCTGCTTAATGATGAAGAATTTGTATCCATGATCACGGACATCGACAATCCCAAAGGTTTTCAATACAAAGGAAAAACTCCTTGTATCGTTGATTTTTATGCCGATTGGTGTCGTCCTTGTATAGCTCTGTCTCCCATTTTAGCTGATATTGCAAAAGAATACAA
>JAVWBZ010000314.1:0-1446 GCA_036649255.1 Bacteroidales bacterium | reverse complement strand
ATTTTCCCGTATTGTTAATCCTTCCTGCAACGGCTTTGCCTTGGTATAATAATAACAAAGAAGTACAAATATCTCCTTGCAAAAGAATGATTTGGTTTTTACCGAAATGCTTGATCAGATAACGATGACGCTGTAAAATAGTTTCTATTTCATTGATTTTAAGATTTTTAAACAAAATGCTTTGACTGATTGTTTCTTTCATACTATTAGATTAAAAAATTTGATTTTTGTATCAATTGTTACAATCAAACTCAAATCAAATTCCGTTTTTTGTACAAAAATAATCAATTAAAATTAAAAAAATCATGAATGCAATGTTTTGTTCTCAATGTCAAGAAACAGCTCAAGGAATGGGTTGTTCACTCAGAGGGGTTTGCGGTAAAACTTCTGATGTAGCCAATTTACAAGATCTTTTGATTTACTCTTTGAAAGGAATATCCAAAATTAACCAATGTTTGAGAAGTAAAGGAAAAAACTTGGAAAAGGCTGATATTTTTGTGATGAACGGACTCTTTATGACTATTACCAATGCCAATTTCGATAAACAACGATTCTTAAACGAGATTTTTAAGTCTTTGGAATTGCGAGAAGAATTAAAAAAAATAGCTGTTTCCGATCACAGCCCTTGTCATTTCCTTTCCCATGATGCCTTGGTTTGGAACGCAAAAACCGAAAGCGAATTGGATGCCAAGGCTGTTGAAGTAGGAATTTTATCCACTCAAGACGAAGATATCAGATCGTTGCGACAATTGTTGGTGTTGGGTGTAAAAGGAATAGCTGCTTACAGCGAACATGCACATAACTTAGGTTATCACGATCAGGAAATTTTCGATTTCATGCAAAAAGCATTGGCCAGCACCCTATCTGAACAAACCAAAGAAGAACTGTTATCATTGGTAATGCAGTGTGGAGAATTTGGCGTAAAGACCATGGCTCTATTAGACAAAGCCAATACTTCTACTTATGGAAATCCAGAAATCACCAAAGTTAACATTGGGGTGGGCAAACGTCCCGGCATTTTGATAAGCGGTCATGATTTGAAAGATCTAGATGAACTACTAAGTCAGGCAGAAATAGCAGGGGTTGATGTTTACACCCATTCCGAAATGTTACCGGCTCATTATTATCCCCATTTTAAAAAATATACCAATTTAGTAGGTAATTACGGAAACGCCTGGCATCGACAAACCAAAGAATTTGAAACCTTTAACGGTCCTATTCTATTCACGACCAACTGTATCGTGCCCCCACGAAACGATAGCCATTACAGAGATCGTGTTTATACAACCGGATCTACCGGATTCGAAGGATTTAAACATATTCCGGATAGAGTAAACGGAAAGCCCAAAGATTTTTCTATTGTGATTGAACACGCCAAACGTTGTCAAGCTCCGCAAGAAATAGAACAAGGTTCCATTATCGGAGGTTTTGCCCACCATCAAGTAA
>JAVWBZ010000313.1:0-1627 GCA_036649255.1 Bacteroidales bacterium | reverse complement strand
TCATCATTTTTTATGATTCAATAAATCTCTTCTATTCTTTCCTATATAGAAATAATACAAAAATAAATCAAATCCAACTAACAATAAATTAAATAGATAGAGATAAGTAACCTTATCAAAACTATAATTCACCTTATGAATAATTCCAAATATATATCCTAAGATGATGATAATCATGAAAATAGGACTTTTTCCTAAGACTATTTTCGTATTCAGCGTCTTGATAATAGAAATCGGCCAGCTACAAGCAAAGCACAATAACATTCCAATTTCCCATAAACTTATATGCGGCTCCATGTATTATAAAATCAGGTTGCAAAAATACAAAAACAATTGAGAAAAAAGGAAGATTAAAAAAATTAAAGCAGGATGTTAGAACTTGTCAGCAAGGTTATTAGAAAATTTTCAAAAAAAATATTTTCCAACAGTGCCATTATATTGATTTTTTTTTTATAATTTTGCAACCTGAAATTTTAAATATGGCTAAGAAAAAAGTATTATACATTGCTCCGGAAATTTTTCCTTATCTGGAAGAGAGCTACATTGCTAACATTTGCAGATACCTCCCCCAAGGCATCCAAGAACTTGAAAATGAAATACGTACTTTCATGCCCAAATATGGATGTATTAATGAAAGAAAAAATTTATTACACGAAGTAATTCGACTATCCGGCCAAAATATCATTATTGAAGATACCGACCATCCGTTGATTATCAAAGTAGCCTCTTTGCAAACCGTAAGGATGCAAATTTATTTTATCGACAGTGAGGATTTCTTCAAACGCAAACAAATTATTCGCGATGAACAAGGTGAATTTTTTGCAGATAACGATTCCCGGGCTATTTTCTTTGCAAAAGGAGTGATTGAAACAGTCAGAAAATTAGGATGGAATCCTGATATTATACATTGCCATGGGTGGATCAGTGCGTTGGTCCCCGTCTTTTTAAAGACTTCCTACAAAGATAATCCTCTATTTCAGGATATCAGGATTGTTTATTCTGTTTACAACGACCATTTTAAAGAAAAATTCGCCTCTACTTTCGGCAAAAAACTTAAAATAACGGGAATTCCGAAGGATGATATCGTTCACTTTAAAACTCCCAACTACGATTCCATCGTCAAAACGGCCATTGATTTTTCGGATGCCGTGGTGATTGCCCACCCGGAAGTTAAAACTTCCATTCAAACGTATCTGAAAACTTATGAAAGGCCCATTTTCACCCATCCTGACAGTGAAGATTATGTTAATCAATATGATGCGTTTTACGATGAACTCATGACCAGAGATCCGATCAACTTCTAATCAACAATGAAAAAAATTCAAAAGCTCTTCCTTATGATGCTTGTATCAATCAGCATCATAAGTTGTAAAAAGGAATATGATATTATTTAGGATATACACAACAAAAGAGATAGGGAAAAGGAGTACTTAGAATGAAAAAATATGGATTTGGTATAGATATTGGCGGAACGACTTGCAAAATTGGTTTATTTGAAACAACAGGTCAGATTGTGGAAAAGTGGGAGATTACCACCAATACCACAGAATGTGGAAAGCATATTCTTTCAAATGTGGCAGATTCTTTAAATAAAAAAATGAAAGAGAAAGGTATCGCAAGAGAAGAA
>JAVWBZ010000312.1:0-1632 GCA_036649255.1 Bacteroidales bacterium | reverse complement strand
ATAGCCGGAAGTAAAGTTCCGATATTAGGATAATGTTTGAAAGTTTCGGTTAAAGTACCCACAGTATAAGGTCTTGGATCTACTAATTCGGCAGCACCACATTTCATAGCGGCAACAGTACCTGCACCTATTTTCATTTCACCGTGTGTTAATGTTGGACCGTCTTCTACAACCAATACTCTCTTTCCTCTGATTAGTTCGGGTTTATCGATTGTTAAGATAGAAGCAGCATCAATAATCATGGCATTAGGATTGATTCTGGCCAAGTTAGCTCTAACTTGGTTGATGTTTTCCAAAGAAGCCGAGTCAATTTTGTTGATTACGATAACGTCTGCCATACGGGCTACTACTTCACCAGGATAGTAACTAACTTCTGCCCCTGGGCGCAATGGGTCGGCAACACCAATGAATAAATCGGGAACATAAAATGGAAAGTCATTATTACCACCATCCCAAAGAACGATGTCACAACCGTCAGGATCTTTTTCTGCTTCGCGAAGAATTGCTTCATAATCAACCCCTGCGTAGATTACATTTCTTTTGGTTACCACATGTGGTTCATATTCTTCCATTTCTTCAATGGTACAATTGTGTTTTTTCAAATCTTCAACACAAGCAAAACGTTGAACTTTTTGTTTGTTCAAATCTTGATCATAAGGCATGGGGTGACGAACAGCCACTACTTTAAGGCCCATTCCTACCAAATATTCAATAATTTTTCTGGAAGTTTGAGATTTTCCGCAACCTGTACGAGTAGCTCCTACTGCGATTACCGGTTTGGTAGATTTTACCATGGTATCTTTGGGGCCCATTAAAACAAAATTAGCACCTGCGGCATTTACAATTGCGCTGACACTCATTACATAGTTGTAAGGTTTATCGCTATAAGCGAATACACATTCGTCAACGTTAAATTTTTTGATTAATTCGGGAAGTTGAGATTCCGGATAAATTTGGATGCCTTGAGGGTAAAGATCTTCACCTGCTAATTCTTTAGGATATATTCTGTTGTCAATCCCGGGAATTTGTTCTGCTGTAAAAGCTACTACGTTGTAATCCTTGTTACCTCTGAAATAGGTGTTAAAGTTGTGGAAATCTCTTCCTGCTGCTCCAATGATAATGACGTTTTTTTTCATAAAATTTTGAATTTAGGTTATTATGATATATATACTTAATTAAATTTAGGTCGCAAATTTACATTTTTTTTTGATGCAAACAAAACATTTTTTGGAGAAGTTCTGATGATCAATCTCTTTTATTTTTTTGTTTGATTAGCAACTTCCTCCATTAACTTCCTTAGAGTTTCTTCATCGGCTAAAAAATAATCCTTGACTACTTTCATATTGTGATCCAATTCAAAAACATAAGGAACTCCGGTTGGAATATTGAGTGTTACAATTTCCTCATCGGGGATATTTTTTAAAAATTTGATCAACCCTCTCAAGCTATTGCCGTGAGCTGCTACTAAAATCTGTTCATGTTCTCTTAATTTAGCCTCGATATTATTCTTCCATAGTGGAATAATACGGTTGGTCGTATCTAAGAGAGATTCTGTTCCCGGTTTTGACTCTTTTTCCGGAAAAGATTGATAACGAATGTCATTCATAGGATGACGTGGATCGTCTTCCGGAA
>JAVWBZ010000311.1:0-1694 GCA_036649255.1 Bacteroidales bacterium | reverse complement strand
AAAGGCGTATTCAATTTTATATTCTTAGTAAACTGCGTTTGCAAACTTACCCCTTTCGGTAAAATTTCCGAATAAGACGGAATCAACAATACATCGTCGAAAGTTAATCCGTCTAACTGTATTCTATCTGTAATAAATGACATGGTGGGTTGAAATTTTAAATTTCGTGCAAAAATACACTTTTTTCTTTTTTCAGGTTGTCCTCATTCGGTAAAAAATAAAGATTTTTTAAACTTCAATCTGCCAAAACCTACTTTTGCATTCCCTGGAATGATTGTGAATGTGATTTTTTTATAACAACAAATCTCAACTATGATGATTGGAATAAAACAGGAAATAATAAAATGGGGTTTTCATTATCTGTTGGCAAAAATATGGTCCTTTAACAGGTAGGGTATTTTGATTAATCTGAAAGTGAGAAAATGTTATCTTATTCAGATTCTCGAAAACTTGAAAACAGGATGTCATTACTATAAAACAGTGCGAACTAAAATATTTAGCTCGCACTGTAACTTGAGTGGTCTCAAGCTTTTTAACCTGGCGGTTAATTTTTAGTTCTTTAAAGCGGATAACAAGAACTAACGGATTATGCTGAATGAGGGTATGTGGGCGTTACGTAATCTTTAAGATCTTCCATCAATTTTTTTCTGGTAAAGAAAATACGACTTTTTACGGTTCCTATTGAAATTTTCATTTCATCGGCGATTTCTTGGTATTTAAATCCGTCCAAGTACATTTCAAAAGGTTTTCTCTGATCCTCTTTTTTCTCTAAAATCTTATTATTAATCTCTTTAACATAGAAATTCATATCGGCTGCATCACTCGGAGTAGATACGAAATTATTTAAATGATATAAATCTTCCGATTGTTCTACTACAATTTTAGAGCGTTGTTTTCTTCTATAATTATTGATAAAAGTATTCTTCATAATGGTATAAACCCAAGCTTTTAAATTGGACTCTTCCCGATAATATTCACTATTTTGCATTACTTTAAGATAGGTATCTTGTAAAAGGTCATTGGCATCTTCTGAATTTAAAGTAAGTTGGAGTGCATATTGTTTTAAACCTTGTTCAAAATTTAATGCTCTTTCAATGAGGGTTTGGTTCGTTTCCATTTTGTTATTTTTTTAATGCAGGTATTTTTTTGCAACAATCGTGCCAAAAGCATTATCCTTTATACTCTTTTTTTTAACAAAATCAATCTATTTGATATCATCCCATTAAAGATAACATTTAGGGCAATTCGATTTTAAAACTATAGAAATTCTATCTTTCTTTCTATCATTAATTTACATAATAAACAGTACCTGATCATAGGGTTGTATTTGTATAAAGGACAAGATACATTCGACTTACAGAATCCTTTTAAAAAAGATTTGTTGAAAATGTAATAATATAGTATCTTTGCCGTTTATATGACAAAATTCAAAAATAAAAATCAATATAACCCAAACGATATGAATCAAAACTATTTTTGTGTAATCATGGCCGGTGGCATAGGTGCAAGATTTTGGCCCATCAGCAGATCTACAACTCCCAAGCAATTTATTGATATTTTAGGTGATGGAAAAACGTTAATTCAAAAAACTTTTTCCCGTTTTGAAAAAATCTGTCCTAAAGAGAATATTTATATTGTAACCAATGCTCAATATTCGAACATTGTAAAACAACAAATTCCAGAAATTCAAGATG
>JAVWBZ010000310.1:0-1706 GCA_036649255.1 Bacteroidales bacterium | reverse complement strand
GATTTTAAGACAGGTAAATAAGGTAACCTTTACTTGCTCTATTTTTTATATTTTAATACATCAAGTTATAAATTGTTTATATAAAGCTATTTATATTAACTTGCAAAAAAAGAGTTAAGAGGAGAAAAATTACATACAAAAAATGATATCTGCAATGCGATGATTATGTTTGCATTTGATTTACATCGTAAAATTTTACCAAAATAGAATAATGGAAAATTTAAATCGAAAACCGCATTTAATTTATAATGAAAACATTTATAGAAAGTATTAGACATATACATCCTGTTTCCGATGAAGGAATCCAATTGTTGATGCAAAATCTGCAAGAAGTATCATATCGAAAAGGTAAATTTTTAATCAAAGAAAACGGCAATAACCGAAACATTTTCTTTATGAAAGAAGGTTTTGCAAGAGCTTTTGTAATTCGTGACAATAAGGAATTTACCCTTTGGTTTGTGCAACCTTTTGAACCTATTACCACCACTTTAGGTACCATTGCACATCCACGTTCAGGGGTGAATGTACAATTGGTAGAAGAGAGCACTTTACTCATGATTTCAAGAAAAAAAATGGAAGAGTTGTTCTTACAATCGTTGGAATTAGCCAATTGGGGAAGAAAATTTACGGATAAATTCTTACTCGGTACCGAAGATTTTTTCACAAAAGATTTGTGTACCAATGCCAGTGAACGCTATCAGCGTTTAGTGACAGAGTATCCCGAATTACTTCAAAAAGCTTCTTTGAAACACTTAGCCTCCTATTTGCTTGTGACCCCGGAATCATTAAGTCGGATTCGCGGAAAACTTAAAAGCAGATAATCTATGTTTCAAATAGACCATCCCCACTATCATGGCAGTTAGAATTTCAGCAAATGGAACCGAGAGCCAGATGCCAATATTTCCCCACATTTTTGGAAGTAACCAAAAGGTCATGGCCAGAAAAAGAAAGCCTCGTAAGATAGCAAACATCATTGCTATTTTGGATCTTTCAATACTTTGATAATAACCGATACAAACAATGTTAAAGGCAAAAAACATAAATCCAAGAGCAAAACAAGGCATTCCTTTAATGGCAATCAGGTAAGCTTCACAATGAGGATCAAGAAACATAGCAATTACATACCTGCTAAAGAAAATCATAACAACAGATGTCAATATCCCACCTATCAAGGCTACCCGTAAAGATAATGTAAAAGCGTGTTTAACACGCAAATAATTACCATTCCCGTAATTGTAACTAATGATAGGTTGGGCTGATTGTGCCACCGCATTGTTAATCATAAAAACAATCGGGTAACAGTAACACGCCACACTAAAAGCAGCAACACCTTCTTCTCCTAACATATTGATAAACACATAATTTCCAATTAAGATCATCATGGCAATGGCAACCTCTCCAAGTAATGCCGAAGAACCAACTTTTATTTGGGAACCAATATTCCGTACGGTCAACCTTAGACTTTTTATACTCATTTTCAGTCGGTAAAATTTCAACGTTTTTGAATATCGGAACATGTAAAGCAATACCAGAATTCCCCCCACCGTAATAGAAACGGAAGAAGCCAAAGCAGCTCCTATCAATCCTCCCTGTAAAGGAAAAATAAACACATAGTCCAGTATTATATTGAGTACTGCTGCGATAGCACTACACATCATGGCATAGTTAGGTGATCCGTCCAAGCGAATAATAAACAAGCCGATACT
>JAVWBZ010000309.1:0-1723 GCA_036649255.1 Bacteroidales bacterium | reverse complement strand
TATTGTGTTGAGCATTGTCATTGTATTAATCCTCCTGTGCTGGATCGAGTAGATCCAACAATATGGCCAGAAGACTGCTTGCAGGATCAAATGATAAAATTTCAATGTGCTCATTGCCAATTGAAATTCTCCCACTGCTCCGGTCATAAGAAACAAGATAATCCTCTGTCGTGAAATAGCCAAACTCAACACTTTGGCCGTCTTCATCCTTGAGCATTATTTCTGATCGATCATTAATTCTTTTTACCAATTTTGTAAACTGAGGAAGCCCTTTTGACAAATGATCTTCAAAAACACTAATGACAAAACAGCCAAAATCTTCATCAGTATATGAAGAATAATCATCGCCATATTTCCCATAAGCTTCCCAGCAATATAATTCAAGTTCAGGCACCATGGGGTGAATTCCATAGTTTTGGATCGACTTAATAAGTTCTTTCGCCCCTTCTTGTTGCTCCGTCCCATCAAATTCTTTTTCTAACGCTCTTTGTAAAGCATTTAAAATTTCCTTTTTGTTTTCTTTTACAAGTTCCATATTTATTGCTCCTTTTTCATATTTTGGGATGTCAATTTCTTTGACATCTGAATTTTTCTCCAAAAATCAAGCACCGTTCTCTCAACTAACCTCCTGAAGCTCTTTATAAACGACATTACAATTCGTTCCATTCCTACGTTGAATTTTTGAAGGATACCCATTCGCCGTAACCCACTCTTTTATCTTTTCAACAACTGCTATACTGTACTTCCAATTCGTCCCAGGGTGTCCATTATTTAGGTAGGGTACTTTTATTTTATCTTTATCAGCTACCTCCAATTTCTCAAGGATTGCACCGATCGCTGAAGGATGCGGTTTTCCGGTCGTAGAATATACGCCCAGTTCTTTGGCAATTTCCGTTTGGTCGTAAAAATGCTCGTCAATCTCAATCGGTGGATTAAGCGGTATATTCGCCTTTTCTTTATACAATTCACTGACTGCCAAAGCCGTAAACTTAGGGTCTACACCAGCCTCTTTGTACACCTGTATCAGATTTTTGACAGCCATGTTTACTGAGCTGAGCGGCGGTTGTTTCGGTATCGGGATCTTCCCAGTGGATACGTCCTTTTCGAGGTCAATGAGTTTTTGACGTATTTTCATGCCGATGTCTGAGCGTTGAATCATGGCGATGTGTTTAGCCATGTCGAAGGTAAGGTAATGCTCAGTCTTAGGGCGTCCTCCGGTACTTTCTCCTATTTTTAGGAAAAAGTCTTTTCCGTCCTCAAATCCATATTCGGTCATACGTTCAAACCATGAGGTATATACCTGCCCGATCCCCAACTTCTCATGTAACTCACGGCCAATCACAACTTTTGCCCCAGTATCGGCCGTATATACTGGAATAATATCTTTACTAAAAATTTTTAATTCTTGCATTTTTTCTCCTATTTTTTGTTGTTGGGGTCGGGTTCTTTTGAAGACGCCTTAAACGAAAATGTATCCCCAACATAATCGAAAAATTTTTTAGGGCTTATATAAAAATTGTCCCGTGTTTTTCCGGGCATTCTCGTGCAAGTTCCGATAGGAAGAGTTCCTTGACGGATACTTTCGCGAACCCAGTCGGGAGACTTTCGCATTATTTTTGCCGCCTCCACTATTGTTATTTTTTGGCAATCCACAGTTTGTCACCTCTCAATCACTACCAGTCATTAAATAATCCATCGTTACCTTAAAATATTCAGCTACTTT
>JAVWBZ010000308.1:0-1736 GCA_036649255.1 Bacteroidales bacterium | reverse complement strand
AGACATTCAATGGGATGAACGGCATTTGATCGTGAATGGACGGCAAATTACGGTAACCAACTTTCTTCAGCCTTCGGAAATAGAGTGGGAACAATCGGGTGTTGATATAGTGGTAGAGTCGTGTGGGAGATTTAAAAAGAGAGACTCTTTGGAAGGGCATTTGCAACATGGTGTTCGGAAAGTGATTCTGAGTTGCCCACCCGATAATAATTCTATTGAAAGAACTGTTGTTTTGGGCGTTAATCATCATACTATTTTGCCTACCGACAATATTATTTCGAATGCTTCTTGTACAACCAATTGTGTGGCCGTCATGATCAAAGTATTGCATGATGAATTTGGCATGAAAAGCGGATTTATGAATACGGTACATCCTACTACCAATAACCAGAATCTTCAGGATGGTTTCCATTCGGATTATCGGCGAGCTCGTTCGGCCATCAACAATATCATTCCAACCACTTCCAGTGCTATTAAAACCGTTCAGTTGGTGCTCCCCGAAATGAAACAGGTTTTTGACGGTTTTGCTACCCGGGTTCCGGTAGCCGATTGTTCTTTTGTGGAACTTACGGCACTTTTACATCATGAGGTGACACCGCGCGATATTAAAGATGCTTTTTTAAAATATGCTGATGGAAATTTGAAAAACTATTTGGAATATTGTGAAGATCCTATCGTAAGTAGCGATATTAACAATAATTCCCATTCTGCCATTTTTGATGCTTTGAGTACCAAGGTGATAGGAGGAAATTTTGTGCAGATTTTAGCCTGGTATGACAATGAATATGGATATTCCTCCAGAATTGTGGATTTAATAAAATATATTTCCTAAGACAATGAATGAAATGATTCAATCTAAAGCGTTGGAAGCGAACCTTTCACGTACCAAAAATGTACATTACATCATTCCTGAAGATCATCAATGGTTTATTGCTCTTTCTGAGAACTATTGGGGAATTCATAACAGAGTGGTGGAATTTTTCAAAGAGTTGCATCATCCTTATTCCAATCGAAAAGAGGTCGTCAATTTGTTGGTCTATATTTCCGTTACCGATTTTTGGATTTATAAAGAAGTTGACCAACGCGACAAGGTGGTCAAGATTGTAATTGATATTTTTGATAAATTACTACGGGAAAAATTACCGGAGGAGCTTTCCAAGCATTTAATCTCCATTTGTCTCGATTTTTATACCAATAATTACGAAATTTTATGCGAATTTGAACCGTTTTCGACAGAAATGATTCAAGTGCTGGATCGAAATTTAGAAACTAACTATTTCAGCTATTTATGCAATATTGGGCATTTTAGAAAGAAATTAGAGATGGCAGCTCATGATCCTAAGACGGCCGATGCCGTTTTGGCTTTTATGCGTAAATTGGTGGAACGTAATATTATATTCTGGAGGGAAACTTCTAATATTGAAAAATGGTACCTCGACAACCAAAACAAAATGTCGCGCGATTACTCTCAGACCATTAGATCAATTGGAAATGATTTCTATGCCTTTTATTACGAACAATTGAAAAAAGCCGATTCATGGGAGGCTATTTGCAAAATAACATTCACCTTTTCCGATATCATAGATGCTTTTAAAAATAAAATCGAAGATTTTAAAAGAGCACCAGAACAGTTTTGCTACATATTTTATTTGCTTCACCTGCCGGGAGTGGTATATCATAGAGAATATCTCTTAATTGAATTGAATAAGGTAATTAAGAAGATCAGCAATGAATTG
>JAVWBZ010000307.1:0-1738 GCA_036649255.1 Bacteroidales bacterium | reverse complement strand
ACCTCAGGAATATGACGCTATTCTTGAATCTTCTAAGAAAATTAATCAGGCACTTTCATAAAAAATAACATTATAGATGAAAAGGCTAAAAAATATAAAACAAATTTGGGGAGGAATCAAAAATAATTGGAAAACCAAATATCGGTTGATGATTACGGATGAGTCCACCCATAAAGAACATTTCTCGTTACGCCTAAGTCCCAAAAATATCTTTGTGGTAGTGGTTACCTCTTCCGTATGTTTGATTATTTTAACCGCTATGCTTATTGCTTTTACTCCACTGAGGGTTTATGTGCCCGGTTATACAACGCCAGAAGAATACAGATTGTATAAAAAAATGTCTGAACGTGTTGATTCCGTTGATCTTTTACTAAAACAAAATCAACAATATATTGATAATTTTTATTCTATTTTAAGTGATAAGATTGTAGAGAAAGAAGATATGACGGATGAGTCACAACAAACACCTCAATTGTCACCAACCGAAAGAGAAGCCGATAATATTGCCTTGGATGGACAGATTAGAGAGGAGGCCGATATGATTTTAGGGCGTATTACTCAGGAAAGCGGAGAATTATCGGCTAAACCAGTGGTGGAAAGAGCCAATATCATGGCTGTTTCTTTATATCCGCCAGCAATTGGTACGTTAATCAATGAATTTAATATTACACAAAATCATTACGGAATAGATATTAAAAATGAAAGAAATACATTGATTACAGCAGTGGCCGAAGGAATGGTGATTTTTGCAGGATTCGATCCCAATGAAGGAAATGTGATGATTATTCAACATCCTGGCAATGTATTGTCGATTTATAAACATAACGAATTGCTGTTAAAGAAAGTGGGAGCCAAAGTAACCACGGGAGAACCCATTGCTAAAATGGGAAATAGCGGTTTTTCGGAACATAAAAACGTACACCTTCATTTTGAACTTTGGTATAATGGCTTTCCGATCAATCCTCTCGATTATTTAGTAGTAAAATAAAAATATGGAAAAAATTATAATCGTTGACCCTGCTGCTGTAATGAGCCTTTACGGCCAACATAATTCTAATATAGATTTATTAAAAAACATATATCCTAAATTAAAAATCACTGCGAGGGGAAATGAAATTAAAGTGGTGGGAGAAAATATTGAAGTTGAATTGTTTGAGAGTCGGTTTCAATTACTCGAATTGCATTATGACCGTTTTGGAAAAGTTACGGAAACCGATATTCTGAATATTACGGCTTCCGAAGATGACAGTTTTTATCGCATGGATAGAAACGGAATAGAAGATGATTTGATTTTGCATGGACGGGAAGGGAAAATCATCAAGGCCATTACACCCAACCAAAGAAAAATGGTGGAAAGTACCCGACACAATGACATGGTTTTTGCCATAGGTCCTGCCGGTACTGGCAAAACTTATACAGCCGTTGCCTTGGCAGTTAGAGCTCTTAAAAATAAACAAATACGTCGTATTATCCTGACCCGACCTGCTGTGGAAGCTGGGGAGAACTTGGGTTTTTTACCAGGCGACCTTAGAGATAAGCTTGATCCTTACTTACAACCTCTTTACGATGCACTTTGGGATATGATGCCTATGCAAAAACTGCTTTCCTATATGGAAGATAAAACCATTGAAATTGCACCGCTTGCCTTTATGAGAGGACGCACATTGGATAATGCATATGTTATTCTGGATGAAGCTCAAAATGCAACCGAAAGTCAAATCAAAATGTTTTTGACGCG
>JAVWBZ010000306.1:0-1760 GCA_036649255.1 Bacteroidales bacterium | reverse complement strand
CACTGTTATTTTTAAAGAGATCCTTTTCTTTGGCAGTTTTTGGGTACGACACAAGTTCCCGATGCACGGCAAACCACAATTTTTTCAGAAAGTACGTCGGCGGCCGAGGCAGAAATGTCGGGACGTGGAGCGATTACTTTTCTGGCTTCGAAAACCATTTTACGGGAAGAATTGCCCACATGGGTAATTTCACCTACGGCTTCGATATAATCGCCAGCATATACGGGAGCTAAAAATTCTACATTATCATAGGCACAAAAAAGCCCTTCATCACCATCTTGAATAATTAAAAGTTCTGTGGCTACATCGCCAAAAAGGCCTAACATTCTGGCTCCGTCAACAAGATTTCCACCGTAATGAGCATCATGAGCACTCATTCTCAACCTGATCATTGATTCTACTTTTTTCATATTATTTATTTTTTAGTTTGGTTTTGCATTTAAGAATTTTCACCTTATTAATTGGTGTTTTTGTAAAGAATATTTGGTTACCCTTTTACGATGAAATCTACAAAAATAGCAGGTGTATGTACTTGTTCCATTGGAATTTGACCGATTTCCACTATCTCTTTGGCTTCAGCAATCACCAAGTCGGCAGCACTGGCCATCATAGGATTGAAGTTTTGAGTAGTTCCTTTATACACTAAATTTCCTGCTTTATCAGCAATGCTGGCACCTATAAAAGCGATATCGGCATGAAGCGGCTTTTCGAGTAAATATTCTTTTCCGTCTACGGTTATTTTTTGTTTTCCTTCTTCTACAATGGTACCCAAACCTGTTTGTGTGAGAATTCCACCTAAACCAGCACCTCCGCAACGAATACGTTCAGCCAGTGTGCCTTGAGGTACAAATTCCACTTCTATTTCTTTATCATTAAATTGTTGAACCGTGTTGGGATTGGTTCCTATGTGAGAGGCAATTACTTTTTTAATTTGTTTGTTGGTAATCAGCAGTCCGCATCCTTTGTCGGTGTAAGCCGTGTCATTGGTAATAATGGTTAGGTTCTTTACATCGGTTTTAGCTAATGATTCCATAATTTTATTGGCAGTGCCGGTAGCTAAAAAGCCTCCGATCATGAGCGTCATACCGTCTTTTACGTTTTTTACGGCTTCTTCAATTGTGATGATTTTTTCCATAATTAATGCGTTATTTATCTTTTATTTACGATTTCTCTGATTTTGAAAATGAGGTGCAATAATACGAAAATTAATCGTATTTTTGCTCTTCTAATTTAAAAAAACAAAGTTTATGCCAACTATTGCTAATATTGGCGGTATCGTTTTCTCTATCAATTATATTATTCATAAACCGGATGACTTTATTTCGGAATTGAGTTTCGATAGCCGGAAGATTACCCTTCCGGCTTCCACACTTTTTTTTGCTATTAAAACGGAAAAAAACGATGGACATCAATATATTCCTCAGTTAATAAAAAATGGAGTTCGTAATTTTATTATTACCGATTCTATTGACGGTTATGATTCTTTTGATCAGTGTAATTTTATACAGGTGGAAAATGCGATTGCAGCGATGCAAAACTTGGCCATAGAACACAGAAAACAGTTTACGTTTCCTGTCATAGGAATCACAGGGAGCAACGGAAAGACTATTGTGAAAGAGTGGTTAAGTGAGATGCTTTCGCCGGAATACCAAGTTGCCAAAAATCCCAATAGTTATAATTCGCAGATAGGAGTTCCTTTTTCCGTATGGCAATTAAGTTCAAAACACAATATTGCCATTTTTGAGGCTGGAATATCCAAA
>JAVWBZ010000305.1:0-1766 GCA_036649255.1 Bacteroidales bacterium | reverse complement strand
CACGCCCTGAGGATAAAAAAAGGGTACGAATAAAAGATGATCCGTACCCTTTTTGATGTGATTTTTCACTTTTATTTAATGACGCCCAGCTCTTTACCCACTTTGGTAAAGGCGGCAATACATTGATCAAGGTGTTTGGTTTCATGAGCGGCAGAAATTTGAACACGGATACGGGCCTGATCTTTAGGCACCACTGGATAGTAAAAACCGGTTACATAAATTCCTTCTTCTTGTAATTTGGAAGCCATGATTTGTGATAATTTGGCATCGTAAAGCATCACTGCGCAAATGGCAGATTGTGTAGGTTTAATATCAAAACCGGCGGCTTTCATTTTTGCCACAAAATAATCGGTATTGGCATGTAGTTTATCTTGCAATTCGTTGGTTGCAGACATCAATTCCACCATTTTAACACCGGCCGCAGCCACCATAGGAGGAATAGAATTTGAGAATAGATATGGACGAGACCGTTGGCGAAGCATATCAATAATTTCTTTTTTACCGGTAGTAAATCCACCAATAGCTCCACCGAATGCTTTTCCAAGGGTTCCGGTCAAAATTTCAACTTCTCCTCTTAGATGATATTGTTCGGTTACTCCGCGTCCCGTATGTCCCACCACGCCGGCAGAGTGCGATTCGTCAACCATGACCATGGCATCGTACTGATTAGCCAATGCCACAATTTTGTCCAAAGGAGCTACATTACCGTCCATAGAAAAAACCCCGTCCGTTACGATTAATCGAAAACGTTGTGCCTGAGCAGCTTGCAATTGCTTTTCCAAATCAGCCATGTCGGCATTGGCATAGCGATATCGTTGTGCTTTACAAAGGCGAACGCCGTCAATAATAGAAGCATGGTTCAAGGCATCCGAAATAATGGCATCTTGTTCGGTCAATAAAGGTTCAAAAACACCTCCATTGGCATCAAAACAAGCGGCATACAAAATAGTATCTTCCGTTCCAAAAAATTCAGCAATTTTCTGTTCCAATTGTTTGTGCAGGTCAGAGCATCCGCAAATAAATCTAACGGAAGCCATCCCGTAGCCATGGGTATCCAATGCTTCTTTCGCAGCCGCGATTAATTGAGGATTGTTGGCCAAACCCAAATAGTTGTTGGCACAAAAGTTTAATACTTTTTTTCCGTTCGCCAAAGTGATTTCACCACTTTGCGGAGAAACGATGATTCTTTCGTTTTTGTATAAACCGGCATTTTCTATGTCGGTTAATTCTTGTGTAAGGTGTGATTGAAATTTGTTATACATAATTTACAATAATTGAATGATTTAACACTTAAAAGGAAGAGAATGTATCCATTTTTAAAGTTTAAGAAACTTTGAAGATGCAAAAGTAGTGATTTTATTGTTTTAACAGTGTAGAAAATTACAAAAAACGGTACTGATTTTTTTCAGTACCGTCATCTTGATTGGTTGAATGGGTTCTTTATTTTAATTTTTCACTCAGTACTTTCAGCATGTCAGTTGTCATAGAGTTCAAATCGTAAACAGGTTTCCATCCCCATTCCTGACGGGCACAGCTATCGTCCATCGAATCGGGCCATGAGTTTGCAATTCCTTGGCGCAGTTCATCAATTTGATAGTTCATGCTAAAAGCAGGAATATGTTTTTTTATTTCCGAAGCAATCATTTCAGGATCAAAGCTCATGGCTGTTACATTGAATGAATTGCGGTGAATCAATTTGGTGGGATCTGCTTCCATGATTTCCATGGCAGCTTTCAGCGCATCGGGCATATACATCATATCCATAA
>JAVWBZ010000304.1:0-1775 GCA_036649255.1 Bacteroidales bacterium | reverse complement strand
AAATACAAGAAGAAGAAAAAACCGCAGAAAAGTCAGGTGAAAGCAAAACCCAATGTAAAGCCTCATATTACGGCTCTGCGTGAACTTGAAAAATTACGCCAAAGAAAATTGTGGCAGGAAGGAAAAACAAAACTCTATTATTCGGAATTAACCGATATTATAAGAATTTATATAGAGGGAAGATACGATATCAATGCCATGGAGATGGTTTCCAGTGATATATTGGATGAATTGGATGACAAAACCCTTGCTCAAGAATTGCATCAGAAGTTATATCAAATTTTGTCAACGGCCGATTTGGTGAAATTTGCCAAATGGGAACCACTTCCTCCTGATCATGATCTTTGTTTTAAAAATGCGGTTGATTTTGTAAACCAAACAGCTGAATTATCAGATAACCAAATAAATAAGGACGAATTGAAAAAATAATAGACCATGAATATTATTTCGGATTTATTTCACATTATGAAAGATGTAGAGTTTGCAAATCCCTACTATTTCATATTATTAGTGCTGATCATTCCTATGATAGGATGGCAAATTTGGAAGCGTCACAAGATGTACGTTTCTTTGCGAGTCTCTACGATAAAAGGGCTTGCAAAGGTTCCCCAAACATGGAAACACCGTTTTCGATTTTTGCCTATACTCTGTCGTATTCTTGCTTTTGTGTTGTTGGTTACGACTTTGGCGCGTCCACAATCGGCGTTTCGTCAACAACAGGTACAAGTGGAAGGCGTTGATATTGTGATTGCACTGGATGTTTCGGGAAGTATGAAAGCCATGGATTTCAAACCCAATCGGTTGGAAGCGTGTAAAAAGGTAGCAGCCGAATTTATCGAAGGACGCCCTACCGATCGTATCGGATTGGTGGTATATGCTGGCGAAGCATTCACGCAATGCCCCGTTACCACTGACCATCAAACCTTGTTGGGATTGCTTCAGCGTGTAAAATTTGATCTTATGGAAGATGGGACGGCCATTGGCGATGGTTTGGGAACTGCGGTCAATCGCTTGCGGGAAAGTGATGCCAAAAGCAAAGTGATCATTCTCCTGTCTGACGGAGTCAATAATTCGGGTTATATGGATCCTACCTCAGCGGCCGAGATTGCCAAAGATTTTAATATAAAAGTTTATACGATCGGCTGTGGCAGTAATGGACAGGCTCCTTATCCAGGCCCTTTTGGTCCGGTATATGTAAATACCGAAATAGATGAAGCACTACTTAAAAATATAGCGACTCAAACGGGAGGTGAATATTTCAGGGCAACCAATACCCAAAAATTGGAAGAAGTATATGCCCAGATCGATAAAATGGAAAAAACCATTATCAATGAAACCACCTTTGAAAATAAAACAGATGAATTTGCTCCTTTCCTGATCCTGGCTTTCTTTTTCTTTGCCTTGGAATTTCTCTTTAAATTTTTACTATATAAAAAATTCTAACTTAAACCTTGTATTAACGATTAATTATCATCATTATGTTTCGTTTTGAAAATGAATATTATTTGTACGGATTGGCGATCATCCCTCTCTTGGTAGCACTGTACATTTATTTGCAAATCAGGAGTAAAAAACGCATGCAAGCTTATGCTGATTCCAAATTATTGGAAAAATTAATGCCGGAAAGTTCATCTGGAATGCAACATCTGAAATTTTCATTGCTGATGATGGCCTTGACCTGTTTTATTTTTGCTTTGGCCAATCCGCAAATAGGCAGTAGTCGTGACAAAGGTACTCGTAAGGGAGTAGATATTATGATGTGTTTGGATATTTCC
>JAVWBZ010000303.1:0-1810 GCA_036649255.1 Bacteroidales bacterium | reverse complement strand
CCAAACCGTATTTGCAAGAGTTACGAAAAATAGGGATCAATCGATTAAGTATCGGAATACAATCGTTTAATCATTCTACACTTCGCTTTTTAGGAAGAACTCACAATGCAGAAGAAGCCTTGCAAGGAGTTTATAATGCATCAGAAGTTGGCTTTGACAACATTTCCATCGATCTGATATACGGTATTACAAATCGTCAAAAAGATGTGTGGAAAGAAGATCTGAAAACAGTTTTTAAAACTCCCATTTCACACCTTTCGGCTTACGCATTAACCATAGAAGAAAACACTCTATTGGCGAAAAAAATAAAAAATGGGAATTTGGACACTCTTGATGAAAATATCGCCATAGAAGATTTTTATACTTTGTTAGAGGCAACAAGTCGAGCAGGGTTTGAACAATATGAAGTTTCAAATTTTGCTAAAAGCGGAAAAATATCACGTCATAATTATGCCTATTGGCAAGGAACGCCTTATATAGGATTGGGCCCCTCGGCTCATTCCTATCATCTTAATTCCCGTCAGTGGAACATCTGTAATCTCACCCAATATATTGATGGAATTTCCACAAACAATAATTTTTACGAAATAGAGTTTCTCTCCGAAAATAGTAAATTCAATGAATTTGTTTTACTTCGTTTGCGCACCCGAATGGGAATTGATCTAAATCTTGCGGAGCGTCTGTTTGGTAAAGAAAAAAGAGAACACATTCAAGGCTATTTTACCAACCACGTGGCTGGGCAAGACTACATTTTTATTAATCAATGCTACCATTTAACTCCACAAGGGCAACTTTTAGCCGATCAAATCTCAGAAGGACTATTTATTGTATAGGATTTATTTCACCCTAAATATAATGATGACAAAAGGGGTGAGCTTTCAAACCGATCATTGTTATTTCACTATTTCATTCATCCAGTTCAACATCCGCTCCAACACCAAGGGAGAGATTGTTTGTTCGATTTTGCCATACTCTTCGGGAAGACCGGTTTCACACTCCTGAAACAAATGGTTGAGTCCCGGAAATGATTCTATCTTTAGATTTTTATTTTTAGCAAGATATTTTTGAATTCCCCCCAAATTAGAAATATAATTCACTTGTAAATCCTTTTCCCCATTCAAGGCATATACGGGACATTTCACCTTTTTTAAATATTGCTTTGGATAAAGATGAAATAAAGTATAAAACCAAGGAGAACCCAGAGTTTGCATCATGGCTATTTTTTTACCCGTACTCACCCCTATTCGTTCTTTTACCTCTTGGGGCATATTTCGAGTATAGGCATCATAATAATCACCACACTCTTTCAAAGCCTTTTCCTTCGATTTTGATTTTTCAAGAATGGAATAGAGATGCGAAGAAATTTCAACAGATTCGGCAACTTCTGCTTCCGATAATTCTCCGTTTGCCCTGGTAATCGCTTCCATCTGATATAACAGGGTTTGGCTGATATGTTCTCCCACTCCGGCCAAGGAAATAATAAAATCGATTCGTTTATCCTGTGAAGCAGCAATAAAAGTTATCAATCCGCCTTCGCTATGTCCAATTAACCCAACAGGGCAATCCTGAAAGCGTTTATCATTTTTAAAAAAATTAACAATCAAAAAGACAGCATCGGCAAAATCTAACGTGGTCGATTTGGCAAATTCACCTTTTGGAAAATCATCATAACGATATACGGCATATCCATTACGTGTAAAATAATCGGCCATCACTTTAAACGGTTTATGTCCAAAAATAGTTTCATTCCGATCTTGCCAACCGGAGCCTGAAATTAAAATGAGCAATGCTTTCGACTTCCCCTGAGAAG
>JAVWBZ010000302.1:0-1837 GCA_036649255.1 Bacteroidales bacterium | reverse complement strand
ATGGGTGTTACGGTAAAAGGCAGTACAACGGCAGAATTATCTGCATCGGGACAAACCACCGTTAAAGGTGCTATGGTAATGATCAATTGAAAGTAAAAAATGATGAATTAAACAGCGATACCATGCCTCCAGCAACAAGAATAACCGACATGCACACTTGTCCTATGCAAACGCCAGCCTTTCCCGCCCCTATTGCACATGTAGGCGGACCGGTTATTGGGCCGGGTGCTCCTACTGTATTAATAGGTAAATTACCGGCTGCTGTTATGGGAGATAATTGCCTTTGTGTAGGGCCTCCCGATGTAATTGTGAAAGGGTCGGCAACTGTACAAATTTGTGGAAAACCGGCTGCCCGCATGGGTGACACTTGTAGTCATGGGGGAAGCATTGTGGCAGGTTGTCCAACAGTTATGATAGGAGGCTGAAATGATGAAAAAGAAAGCTTATTTAGGTTCCGGTTGGGCATTTCCTCCCTGTTTTGTAAAAAATGAAGGAATCAAAATCGTATCGGAAGATGAATTGATCAAGGAGAGCTTGACCATTCTGCTGTCCACAACAATGGGTGAACGACTGTTTCGTTTTGATTATGGATGCAATCTTACACAATTTATTTTTTCCCCAATGACGTTATCGAATGAAACCCTTATTAAAGACACTATTGAAAATGCCATTATATTACATGAACCACGTATTGAATTGGAGCGTATTGAATTGGAAATCAAAGATGAAAGAGCCGGAATATTATGGGTTGGTCTTTACTATAGAATAAGAGCAACCAACAATAGAAACAATATGGTATATCCTTTTTATTTTAAAGAAGGAACTAACTTATAACGAATTAACAATATTGAATTGATTCTAATCCTGTTTCAACAAATTAACCATGAGCGAAAAAGACGGTTACGATAGAATAAAAAGAATAAAAAGAAATTTGCCTGACGCAATTTTCCAACCTCTTGACCTTGATCTGGCAACCCTCTTGTCGAGAGCGGTCAAAATTGCCGCACACCTTCGATATTACAATGAAAAACTCGAATTAGATGGCAATTTTGATCAATTCTTGTCTGAAATAAAAACACTTACAAGTGGAAAGAATATCGCTTACGATGGTACTATGGAACCATCACAAGCCCTTTTACTGGTCTTGATTCAACATTTGGAAATGATAGGAACAGATTTTAACAATAGATGGAACCATTTTGAAAAATGGTATATTGAGCAATATTTGAAAGTAGAGTCATTGCCGGTTTCCCCAGATATGCTTTGGATTACCTTAAAAAATAAAGCAGATATTCCCCTTTACATTCCCCGGGATTTTAAATTTGTGACAAAAGGGAAAAATGATACTCAATTTGCCTATCATTCCGAAATGGCATTACAAGTACATAATATCATCATTCAAGATGCTTTTGCCATTCATTTTAATAATCAAAAAAATTGTTATCCTGCCAAAAAATTACATTGCGTGAGTTCTTTTATCAAAAGAGATTTATATGGAGAGGCTATGGGAGAGAAATCTCTTTTTGAAGGAAATAGCCACGTGAAAGAATCAAGTAAATTCGGTTTTCAAATTTGTTCACCGGCACTTTTGTTACGTGAAGGAAAACGGCGAGTAAAAATTTCATTTCTTTCGGAAAACGACCTTTGGTTGGATAAAATCAAGGATCTGCTTCTGGCTATTCCAAACAAGACATCGTTCAAGTTTGAAGAAAAATATTTGACATATTTATTGAATAATATATTTTATTTATCTATCAGTACTATTACGGGTTGGACTAATATAGAACGGTATTCGGTGAAAATAGAAGAACGGTATTTGGTTTTGAGTTTCAACCTA
>JAVWBZ010000301.1:0-1851 GCA_036649255.1 Bacteroidales bacterium | reverse complement strand
GATACTCTATGGCTTGGGCTACTCAACTTCATGGGAAGGAATTATCATACAATAATATACAAGATGCTGATGCCGCTTTGCAAATTTTGCGTGAATTTGACGAACCAGCAGTGGTAGCCGTTAAACATAAAAATCCTTGCGGCGTTGGAATAGGCAACAATCTATTGCAAGCTTGGCAGCGAGCTTATGAAGCCGATACCGTTTCCATTTTCGGGGGAATCATTGCCACCAACCAAGAAATAGATGCTCTGACGGCACAGGAGATGAAAAACATCTTCTTAGAAATCATTCTGGCGCCTTCCTTTACAGCAGAAGCACTTGAAATACTCTCAGCCAAAAAAAATATCCGCCTGATGACTTTCGATCTCAATAAAGAAAAAGGTGATCAGGAAATGTTTATCAGTGTAGTTGGCGGAATGTTGATGCAGAATCTGGACGTTGCCAATGCCCAAAATTATGAAATCAAAGTAGTAACACGGAAACAGCCGAGTGAAACCGAATTAAAAGATTTACTATTTGGAATGAAAGTTTGCAAACATGTTAAATCGAATGCCATCACCTTAACCAAAGATAGTAAAACCATTGGTATTGGAGCCGGGCAAATGAACAGAGTAGGCTCTGCTCACATAGCCCTTGAACAAGCCAAAGCAGGTGGACATACTCAGAACATATGTCTGGCCAGTGACGCCTTTTTTCCTTTCGACGATGTTGTAAAAATGGCCGCACAATACGGTTTAACCGCCATTATTCAACCCGGTGGCTCCATTCACGACGAAGATTCCATCAAGGCCTGCAACGAATTAGGCATTGCCATGATCTTTACAGGAGTAAGGCATTTCAAACATTAATAAAGAAGCTATCAAACGAGGTTATCATGACTGTTTCACCACAAATTGAAGAGAGCTGGAAGCACGAACTTTGGGATGAATTTAACGATCCCTATTTCGCTCAGCTGAAAACATTTTTAATGGAGGAAAAAAAACATCATCTTGTATTTCCTCCCGGAAAATTTATATTTAATGCTTTCAATCTAACACCTTTTGATCAAGTAAAGGTAGTCATCATAGGGCAAGATCCCTATCACGATGTGGGGCAAGCACACGGGTTGTGTTTTTCGGTACAAGACGGAATTCCTCATCCAAAATCTTTGATCAATATATTCAAAGAATTGCACGACGATTTGAACATTCCAATACCAGTAAATGGGAATCTGGAAAAATGGGCCAAACAGGGAGTTTTACTTCTGAATGCAACCCTGACCGTGAGAGCCCATCAGGCAGGTTCTCACCAAAACCATGGATGGGAAAGATTTACCGACGCGGCCATCAAAAAACTATCTGATCAGAAAAGCGGACTGGTTTTTTTGTTATGGGGAAATTACGCACAAGCAAAAAGCGTACTTATCGATCAAAACAAACATTTCATTTTATCTACGGTACACCCGTCACCACTTTCGGCACATCGCGGTTTTTTTGGTTGTAAACATTTTTCAAAAACAAACGAAATTTTACAAAGTTCTGGCAAGGAAGAGATCGATTGGAAACTTTAACCATCTATTTCTATTATAGAAACGACCAAACTCTTCCAGCATTCGCTTTTTTCTAACGCTACAATCCGATTATTATAAAATTTTATCCATGAAAAAAAATATATTAGTAGTTGACGATGAAGAAGATTTGTGTGAAATTCTTCGATACAATTTGGAACAAGCCGGTTTCAAGGTAGCGAGTGCAAACTCTGCCGAAGAAGCTCTTACTATGAATATTGCCTCCTTTGATTTGCTCATATTGGATGTCATGATGGGCGAAATGTCAGGTTTTAAAATGGCCTCTATCCTGAAAAAAAGTAAAA
>JAVWBZ010000300.1:0-1869 GCA_036649255.1 Bacteroidales bacterium | reverse complement strand
TCCTCTGATCATCGTTTCATCATTTTGATCATGTTTAATTTTTTCTAATTTCCAAATAGTGTACCCTGCTCAAGTAATCGGGATGATATGACAATTTAGCTCTACGGAGTCCATCTACTCCAGCATCTTCGGCTCTATTGACATAGAGATAATGAGAAGCAAATTGTTTGACAAATTCACGATTCATCATAGCATAAGAACCTGTGTAATCATAATCGGCTTTTTCAAAAAGCACCAAATAGGTATCATCATTTAAAGGATAGCCAATTGCAAACGCCACCACTTTTTCTTCCACTCTGATTAACAAACCTTGCAGTTTCAGTTCAAAATAATGCTTAAAGGCTTCCTTTAGGGCAATATTTTCCCAATTAAGTTTAGAACAGGGAGGAATCTCTTTCTCTTGATTCCATGTTTCACTAAAAGTTGTCACTTCCGCTAAGTTTTTTTCCGTAATCAGTTCCGATGTCCACCGATATTGTTTATTAAATGCGTTGACATGATTGCGTTTGGATTTTAAATCATGCCCTTCAAGAGAAATCAATTGTTGCGACAAATAGATATATTCAAACTCATCTCGCGCTGGGAAAAAATCATATTTAAGGTTTTCCTTTTCCACGCATTCATCGGCCCATTTGAGCAATTTTATTGCATTTTCATCGCAAAATTGGAAAAAGGTAAGTATATTTCCTTTTGTAAAGGCATCCTCTTTAATCTCGTTCAAAATTCCTTCCAAGTCGTCCTCTCCCACTGGTAACATAAAAAATTCTTTCCCTCCCATTGTCGATTTTATCACCATAAAATCTTGAGAAAAAGCATATTCAAAATTTAAAATATCACGATATAAAAACTGAACAGCAAAGCTGTAATTCAATAAATTACAATTCAAGGTCTGCAATCGAGGAGTCATGATCTCCTGATCCTCTAACGTTATTTTCTTAAAATTAAGCATCGTCTTAATATGATTTCATCCAACCTTCAGTACATTTTATCAAAAATTCAAAACCGTTATCATGGTTCCATGAGCGATTTAAAAATAAGTTCACCGGTTCCGATTCGATAACCTTCTGTTTTAAACTCCAAATCACCCTCTTTGTTCACTATAAATACCACCGGATAATTATCTCTAAAATATTGGTCGGTAGAAGTCATAATTTGATTAAACCAAGCTCCGTTTTTATCTTCCATATAAAAGGCCTGTTGGGGAAGGTTCCATGTTGAAAAGTTAAAATCGGGTGCTATTTTTTCGGTTGGAACGGCAAAAAACATACGGCCTCCCCATTTTTCAAATTGATTTTTAAGTTGACCAATTTCTTTTAAAAGATGTTTGGTAGGTTCACGCGTAGGGTCAATAAAACAAACCACCATTTTTCTATCTTTCACTAAATCAGCTAATTTTACATCACGATGATTCATCGGAATTTTGTAATTCAAATCAATCGTGCCATAAAATTCCTTTCGAGGTTCCAATTTTCTAATCACCATTTCTTTCTTAACCGTTTGGTTGGCCGGAAGGTTAAAAAAATCCAATCTGGACAAGGTTGTGCCGTCACTGTATCTAATGCCAGTAGAAATCATATAATAACCTGCTTCAAGTTCTAACACGACGGGAAATTTCTTTACCCTGGAATCATTTTCATAATCAAACGTTACAAAATCGCCTTCCTCAAACTTGGCAATGGTATAATGAGTCCAATATTCAGGTTTAATTTCACTTTTTTGTTTGTATTCCAATATCAAGGTCCCGGTTTCGCTCTTTTTCTTTTCCGCTTCAAAAGTTACGGTATGCCATTCCCCTTTTTCATATACCAATAATTGACCGGTAGCCGCATCCATATAGGCCGGAATATCCAATGCCCTACAAGCTGCCAC
>JAVWBZ010000299.1:0-1893 GCA_036649255.1 Bacteroidales bacterium | reverse complement strand
ATTCAATTTACACCTGATCTTATGCCATCAGACATTATGGGGACGGAAATTTTAGATGAAAACAGAAAATTTAAATTTGTAAAAGGGCCCATTTTTGCCAATATCGTATTAGCCGACGAAATCAACCGTACACCTCCCAAAACCCAATCGGCTCTTTTGGAAGCGATGCAAGAACGTTCGGTGAGCATGAACGGGGTTACTTATCAATTACCCGATCCTTTCTTTGTATTGGCTACACAAAACCCTATAGAACAAGAAGGAACCTATCCTCTTCCTGAAGCTCAACAAGATCGTTTCATGTTTAATATATATCTTGATTATCCTACTTTTGAAGAGGAAGTTAACATTGTAAAAAGTACTATTCACGGAAATATGGCGGAACCCAAAGAGGTATTATCTATAGAAGAAATCATTTTTTATCAAAAATTACTTCAAAAAATTCCGATTCCAGAAAATGTATATCAATACGCAGTTAACCTCGCCACTATCACTCGTCCCCATACACCAAAAGCCCATCCTTGGGCCAACGATTATCTTTCTTGGGGAGCCGGCCCACGTGCCTCTCAGTTTTTAATTATTGGAGCCCGTACTCATGCGGTTCTTGCTGGGAAATATTCTCCTGACATTGAAGATGTAAAAGCCGTAGCTCATAATATATTACGTCACCGAATTATCAAAAACTACAAAGCCGAAGCCGCAGGAATTTCTGTCAATAACATCATTGATCAACTTCTTAAAGCATAACCATCCATTTGGGATCCTGCCTTCATCAATCTTATAGATTCTCATTTTAGCTCCCTTGCACATTAGAAAGGCGATTAAAACATTGAAATTACGATTTAACAATGTTAAAAAATTAAAGCAGACGAACCAACATAAAAAATGCCTTCATTCTTTCGTGTTTTATTCATTGTCAAGTTAATATATATCAGCAAGATATGAAAATATACAGTAATAAGAAAAAATGGAAATGGCTATTATTTATCTCTGCGGCCATTGCTTTTATTATCATTATCTTTTATTCCAATTTATTGATTAAAAATATTGCAATAGAAGAACGAAGAAGAATTAGTTTATGGGCAGATGCCATCACCTATAAGGCTGCTTTGGTCAATTACACCGAAAAGTTCTTTGAGAACATCAAGAAAGAAGAGGGAAAAAGAGCAACCATTTTAGCACAAGCTCTACGGAAAGTAAATGAAGCATCCTGGACGGAAGATATCACTTTTTACGCTGAGATTATTCAATCCAATTCCACAATCCCTTCCATTGTTGTACATCAAGACGGAAAAATAGACTGTTCCGTTAATGTTGATTCCTCTATCAGTTCCATGAAATATATTTGGGAATTGGGGGATAAAATTCAGGAATATGACAGTATCCGAATTCAATATTATCGAAACCAATATATTTTGGTTTTTTATAAAGAATCTCAAATTTACACTGAATTGCGTGTTGTATTGGATAATCTTATTCAATCTTTTTTTCAAGAAGTGGTGATCAACTCCGCATCGGTTCCAGTTATTATTACGGATGAAACGGAGAAAAACATAATTGCCTATGGGAATATTGATTCTTCCAAACTAACCAATGAAAAAGAGCTTCACGATGCAATAACCAAGATGAAGGATCAGAATAAACCTATTAAAATTGAATTGCCGAATAAAGGAACTTGTTATGTTTTTTACGAAGAATCTTCCGTTCTCACTCAACTCAGATTTTTCCCCTTCTTGCAATTTTTTATCATTTTTATTTTCTTTGTCGTCGCTTACCTTCTTTTCAGCTTTGCACGTAAATCAGAACAAAATCAAGTATGGGTAGGAATGTCAAAAGAGACTGCTCATCAATTGGGAACTCCCATTTCCTCGTTAATGGCATGGAATGAACTTCTCA
>JAVWBZ010000298.1:0-1903 GCA_036649255.1 Bacteroidales bacterium | reverse complement strand
GTCTAACCTTACAATGTTATCCATTTGATTATCATCCAGTTAAAAAAGATTTAAAGGTCTATAAAACGATGCTGATTAAGATTGATTTTAACAGTACCCAACGCATTACCTCTTCTCAGAAGCTTACTTCCGAATTTGAAAAAATAGCTCAAAATTTCTTTTTGAACTATCCTGCTGATCGTTATGATGTTATGCCCGAAGAGGGTGAAATGTTGATTATTACACCCGATATTTTTGCAGAAGCTTTGCAACCTTTAGCCGATTGGAAAATTAAAAATGGGATGCAAACGACCATTGTGCCTTTATCGGTGACAGGAAATAGTAGCAACGCCATAAAAAGTTACATTACCACTTTTTATCATCAACATAATTTGGCTTTTGTTTTAATAGTGGGAGATAATCAATATTTTCCAACTTTTATCATAGATGGTAAATCATGCGACAATTATTATGCAGAAATAGCAGGTAATGATAATTTGCCGGATATTATGCTGGGTAAACTTTCTGCAGAAACAGTAGAACACGTGAATATCCAGGTGCAAAAATTTATTGATTACGAGAAAAATCCTGCCGAAACTGCTCATTTTTCGAAATTCTGCGGTATTGCCTCATCGGAAGGGCCCGGCGACAATAACGAGTATGATTATCAACATATTAGAAATATTGACAATAGATTGCAGGCTTTTACCTATACGTCAGGTTATGAATTGTTTGCTGGTAATCAGGGCGGTTTGGATGCTGTCGGATCACCTACTTCTTCTATGTTGACCAATGTTCTTAATGATGGGGTAGGGGTTCTCAATTATTGCGGGCACGGAAGCGACAACGGTTTTGTAACAACCGGTTTCAGTAGTTCACATATTGCTACGTTAAATAATTATAACAAATTGCCTTTTATTTTTGCAGTGGCTTGTGTAAATGGAAACTATGTTGAACAAACCTGTTTTGCCGAAGCTTGGCTGAGAGCTGCTAAAGATGGCCAACCTACCGGGGCCGTGACTACGGTTATGTCAACCATGAATCAACCGTGGAATCCTCCCATGTGTGCACAAGATGAGATGAATTCGCTCATGACCGAAACGTATACCCATAATATAAAAAGAACCTTTGGAGGAATCGTTTTTAATTCATTATTGAAAATGATGGAAGTATATGATGACGAATTAACGATGAGAACCTGGATTACTTTTGGAGATCCTTCTTTGATGGTAAGAACGGCAGTGCCATCAACCTTGCAAGTTACCCACCAGACAATGCTTCCCCTTGGAGTTACCGAAATTCAAATTTCTTCTCCTATGGAAGGAGCCAAAGTGGCTTTGTCTGTGGGACACCAAATAATAGCTCAAGGAATTATCCAAAATGGTGTTGTATTGCTACCTGTTCAAGATCTTACACCGGATGATACTCTTACAGTGCTGGCCTCTTGTTTTAATTACGTGCCATATCAAGGATCTATAACATTTTATACAACCAATGAACCTTATCTGATTTACAAGTCTCATACCCTTCATGATTCAATGGGAAATAATAATGGAAGGCTGGAATATAATGAAGAGGCACAACTGACTTTGTGTATTAAAAATGCAGGAAATGTTCGAGCCGACAGCATTCAGATGATACTTGCTACACAAGACCCTTATATTACCCTTTTGGATTCTACTGAATTTGCATTGGTAGCAGATTCCTTTGCAACGATTTGCTTGCAAGATGCCTTTTCTATTCGTGTGGCCAACGATGCTCCCAACCAACATCGGGTTAACTTTGTTCTTAAACTCTTTTATTCGGATACGGTATTTGTGAGAAACTTTTACCAAAGTATTGATGCCCCCGTGTTGTCGTTGGGTACCTGTTTTATCAATGATTCTGCTTCAACCGATTTTAACGGAAGATTGGATTATCAAGA
>JAVWBZ010000297.1:818-1969 GCA_036649255.1 Bacteroidales bacterium | reverse complement strand
AGCATTCCGTGTTGATGTGCAATTTCGGCTGCTGCTTTAAGGTCGGTAATGGCAATGGTAGGGTTGGTAGGCGTTTCAATGTATAAAACTTTGGTATTGGGTTTGATTGCATTTTTAATGTTGTTCAGGTTGGTGGTGTCTACATAGGTGGATTCAACGCCGAAGTTAGCCCAATATTTTTCCATTACCACGCGGGAAGGACCGTAAACGGCGTCAGTAGAGATCATATGATCACCAGCTTTTAGCAATCCCATATAGACTGTATTGACTGCTGCCATGCCACTGCTTACTACAATGGCGTGGGTTCCATTTTCCAATTTGGCCAGAGTGGCTTCCAAAGCACTAATGGTTGGATTTCCTATACGAGTGTAAATAAAGCCCGGATCTTCACCTGCAAAACAAGCGGCGCCATGATCGGCATTTTTAAACTTAAAGGTAGAAGATTGATAAATCGGGGTAACGGCTGCACCGTAGTTTTCTTCAATTTCGGCTCCGTGAACTAAAACAGAGTCCATTTTCAAATTTTCGTGATTCATTATTTTCTTTTTTAATGATTTATTTTCGCAATAAAATGGTTTGCAAAGGTATTATTTTTTTTTAAAATTCCACCGCTAATTTTACATTAACCAAACGTGGCGTTAAATAATTTGGAACCGGAAATAATTGATTATTAATATCTTTAACCCACATATAGGAAGAGACATTGTTGATTCCCAATACATTAAAGACTTCCACAAAGACGCCTGCATTTTTGATAGAACGAATAAATTTACTTTTATTCTTCATTCTGTCGCGACTTTGTTCCAAAAACATATAGGAGAAACCGATGTCAACGCGACGATACCAAGACATTCTGAGGGTTTGGGCATAGCGTTCGGTGTCGGGAGCCCCGTACGGTAAACCGCTGGCAAAAACAAAATTTAAATGAACCCGCACTTGTGGAATAAAAGGAATATGGTCCTGAAAAAAGAGGTTTACGGAAAAACGTTGATCGGTGGGACGAGGAATATAACCGGGTTCTACCAGTTGGCCGTTCTTATTGTAATAATAATCACCGATGATATTTTCTTCCGTTTTCATTAATGATAAGGATATCCATGATTCCAATCCACGGATAAATTCACCACTCAACTTCATGTCAATTCCGGTAG
>JAVWBZ010000297.1:0-797 GCA_036649255.1 Bacteroidales bacterium | reverse complement strand
CCAAAGGCATCATTTTTTCCACTGTAATCAATTCGAACATTGTCAATGCTGTAAGAGATAAGATGATCCATATATTTATAATAAGCTTCGGCCGTGAATTTGAAGGGACGTCGCCACCATCTAAAATTATATTCAGATGACAAAACCACCTGATAAGAACGTTGCGATTTAATGGAATGATTAAGATTTCCTTCTTTGTCGCGCATCTCTCTGTAAAAAGCAGGTTGATAGTAAAGCCCTGTCTTCAGTCTAAATTCCCAGTCATGTTTCCAGCGGGGCTTGTACACAAAACTTAATCGGGGGGAAGCCGTAAATTCATGATTGAAAGTCCAATAATGAAATCTGACGCCAGCTAACAAGAAAAACCGAGTGTCATTGTCGCCGTCAATTTTCCATAAATCTTGCACAAAACCGGTAAAACGAAATGTATTCAATTCATTATAGGCTTTCAGATAGGAATTCTTTCCAAAACTCAGTAGGCGGGAAGGATCGTCTAACGGCACTTCCTCACCAGGATAACCGGCATCGTTGGGCAAAACATATCCGGAAGAGTCGGTTAAAGCCCATTCTTTGATATTATCTTGAATAATTTCGTTTTGCATTTTTACGCCCCATGAAATGAAGTTATTTTTCAGGTGATGTTCTCCTCTGATGTCGGCAGCCGAAACCACGGCTTTGATGTAATTTCTGGCATGTTCCAAAAACGTACCCACGCCCCGCAAGGAAACCTCCCGCGCAATATCATTGGTTTGACTGCCCCAATCGGCTTCTATGTCGTTCAGCCAATATTGACTTTG
>JAVWBZ010000296.1:0-1969 GCA_036649255.1 Bacteroidales bacterium | reverse complement strand
AATTTACTTTATATCATTTCAATCCATTTTTCTTTAATGGCTAATTTAACCATGGCGGCCGAATTTTTCACACCCATTTTAATTAATAGATTTTTTCTATAACTGTTAACGGTTTCCACGCCAAGATACAGTTTGTCGGCAATTTCCTTATTGGTATAACCTTCAGCTACCAGATTAAGCAGTTGTATTTCCCGCGGGGTAAGAAATGGTTTTTTTACTTGTTGATTTTTAGTGTAAAGAGTTTCTATTTCGGCGCTAAAATAGGTTTCCCCTGCAAACACAGTTTTAATTCCTTCTATAATTTCTTCTGCCATAGCATTTTTCAATAAATAACCTTTCGCCCCATTTTGTATCATTTTTTGAATGTAAGAAAGTTCTTTAAATCCGGTTAAAGTTAGAATTTTGATAGTGGGGTATTGTTGTACAATCATTTTACATAAGTCCATTCCGTTCCCATCCGGAAGATTGATATCCAAAAGAATAACATCTGGAAGTACTCCTGTTGCCAAACATTGCTTTAATTCGTTAGCAGAAAAAGCAACTGCTATAACTTCTATATCGGGTTGTGTATACAAGACGTGCTTGATCCCGTTCACGGTAATCAGATGGTCATCTACAATGATGATTTTCATGGTATTCATATTTATGTTTGATCAATTTAAGAAAGAGGGGGAAGTTCCAAATCAACGATAATTTCGCTTCCATGAGTCGGATTTGAGAAGATATTCAACGTGGCATTCAACATGTCGGCACGGGCACGAACTGTTGCAAGACCTTGCTTAATTTTTTGAATGTCAAATCCTTTTCCGTTGTCTTGTACGGTCAGAGAAAGTTTAGTGGAAGATGTAATCAATTGCACATTAATTTGGGTGGCGTTGGCATGTTTCAGGGCATTATTAATGAGTTCACAGCCTATACGATAAAAATTAATTTCAATATTTTGTTCAAAACGCCGTTCTTCTCCAAAGAAGTGAAAATGAATAAGAGTATTTTTTCGGCAAAAATCTTCCAAAGTAGATTTTAAACCAAAATGATGTAAAGATTCGGGCATTAGGCTATGCGACATTCTGCGCATCTCTTCAATGGATTGATCCATCAAGGCAATGGTGCTGTCTATTTCATTAAATTGAGTGTTAACCGATTGACGAAGCGTACCCAAATCCAATTTTACGATGGTGAGCAGCCCTCCCAACCCGTCATGCAATTCTCTTGACAATCGTTCACGTTCTGCATCTTCTCCTTTTAGAACCGATTGAGTTGCGATCAACTGTTTTTCATTTTCCAGTTTGGCCAAATGCTCTTTCATACGGAGTTGTTTTTGTCGCTGGTATCGCTGAAGAAGTAACAACGTCGCAATGAGTAAAATAATGATGATGATACACGATAGGGTCATCATGATAAAAAACTGTTTTTTAGCACTTAAAGAACTGATTTCAAGATCTTTTTTATCGGTTTCATATTTTGTTTCCATGTCGGCTAAAGAAGAAAGCAATGTAGCATCACTATTTTTCAGCATGAGATCATACAAGGTATCAAGGGTGAACTTGGCTTTTTCTTTTTCGTTCAAATCAATATAATCTTGGATTAAAATAGAATACATGGCGATACGGGTATTATAATCGGTTGAATCGGTCATGTTCAAAGCTGTTAACGCATGTTTCTCAGATAGTCGTGCTTTTCCCAAATTTGCATAAGAAGCGGCTAAATGGCGATGACATCCCATAATATAGTAAGATGATCCTATAAATTCGGCTATTTTCAGTGCCTGGTCGGAATAATCAACCGCTTTTTGATAATCGTGGTAATAATCCTGATAGGTGGTGGAAGCACTCAACAAAGCTGTTACTTGAGATCCGTAGTTTTCAATTTCTTTGGCAATTTCTATGGCTTCTAAAATAAAATTCAGTCCCTCTTTTTGTCGATTGGTTTCATTATAAAGATTGTTTAAATTGATCAACATGTTACATAT
>JAVWBZ010000295.1:0-1970 GCA_036649255.1 Bacteroidales bacterium | reverse complement strand
AGATTGATCAACATAGCTTACACAAAGTTTTGGCCAAACAAAGTATCGTTTACAGTGAAATCATGAAAGAGATGTTGCAACTATTAAATCTGTTACCGGTGTCAGCAGCCATGGCAGGTATTTATACTTTAGTTGACAATACAAAGGGAGTTTGGAAAGCGCCTGCCAATGTTTCGTTGAGCAATGTCATCAGCCCCAGTATCAATATTTCACATGCAGAGCAAGAGGATTTAAATGTACCGTTGAATGGAAAATCGGTCAATGCAATTCGTTATTTTATAGGAGAAGGAGTTAAGGTATGGGGAGCTAGAACTTTGGATGGTAATTCATTGGACTGGAGGTATATAAATGTACGACGCACCATGATTATGCTGGAAGAATCAATCAAAAATGCCACGCGTGCATTTGTGTTTGAACCCAATGTTGCCAATACATGGGTCAGTGTTAAAAGTATGATAAGCAATTTTTTAAATGGCATTTGGAAACGTGGCGGTTTAGCTGGTTCTTCACCGGAAGATGCCTATGCCGTTGCAGTAGGATTAGGTGAAACCATGACACCCGAAGATATTTTGGAAGGTATTATGCGTATCACCGTTTTAGTAGCCATTACGCGACCTGCCGAATTTATAGAAATTACATTTCAGCAGCAAATGCAAAAGAGTTAAGATATTACAATCATCATATTTATTCATCATCTAAAATTAAAAAATTATGGCAGGAGAAAAACAAGACAATGTATGGCCGCTTCCGAAATTTTATTTTCAAGTAAAAATCGGAGATGCCGAAATGAATTTTCAAGAAGTATCCGGTTTGGATGCCGAAGCGCAAATCATAGAATATAGACATGGCAACAGTCCTGTGTTTTCTACGATTAAAATGCCGGGAATTAAAAAATATGGAAACGTTACGCTTAAAAAAGGAGTATTCGTCAAAGACAATGGATTATGGGATTGGTTTTCTAAAATTAAATTAAATACCATTGAACGTAAAAATGTAGTCATAAACCTATTGGATGAATCGGGGGCTCCTACTATGGTTTGGACTTTAAATAACGCCTGGCCCACTAAAATTACCGGTACCGATTTAAAATCGGATGGAAATGAGGTAGCGGTAGAATCACTTGAAATAGCACATGAAGGTTTAACCATTTCTAACGGATAATGTCAACCAATCATTACCGATTTCCGGTTGCTTTTTATTTTCAAGTGAAAATTGGTTTGGAAGAAATTGCCTTTAAAGAAGTTTCAGGACTCAGTACTGAAATGGAAGTGGAGACTATCAGGGAGGGTGGTGTCAACAACTATGAATACCACCTTCCCAAACAAACCAAACATAACAATATTGTTTTGAAACGGGCAATATTGCCCATTAACTCCAATGTAATTGTTTGGGTAAAAGATATTTTAGAAGGAGATTTTTCAAAACCAATCAAAATGAAAAACATTTCGATCCATTTGATGGATGAAAATGGGAAGATAACATACTCGTGGAATTGTGAAAATGCGTTTCCTGTAAAATGGGAAATCGATTCACTTAATTCTGAAAAAAATGAAGTTTTACTGGAAACATTGGAATTGAGTTATATGAGCATTGCAAGAAGTTAATCGTTATGACTATTATTATCAAAGAATTATTAATCAAAATTACAGTTGAAAGAAATTCATCATACGATATTGATGAAAAAAAATTGACGGATAAAATAGAAAAAAAATTGATGAACAAAATCAAAGCGGAGATCAGGCAAGAAATGAAAATGAAAAGTGAAAGATAGGAATTATGTTAACAAAATTGGTAATTGCGGGGTATAATGATACCTTTGAAACAAAAATTGGTAAATTTGAAGTACAGGTTAATCCCAACCAAATCAAATGGAACAAAGGAATTGAATACACGGAAGATCGCGTATTGGGAAAGGAACGAAAAGCCGACCAATACAAAGCTCATAAACAAGAAGATCTTTCTTTAGAATT
>JAVWBZ010000294.1:0-1999 GCA_036649255.1 Bacteroidales bacterium | reverse complement strand
TATGGCTATATTGATAATGTAAAATTTGAAACTTTTTCGAATTGTCCAAGACCGGAAGGAATAGCCTTGTCTACTATTTCGGATGTGGGAGCAACTATTAGTTGGCAAGCAGGCAATACGGCAGAGGCATGGGATGTTGTATATGTAGCGCAATATGCAGACCCAAGCGTAGGTGTTCCGGTGAGAATAGAAAATAATGAATATCAGATAACCACGATGAATTCTAATACTCATTACGATGTTTATGTAAGATCGGTTTGTGAAGATGGTAGTGTAAGTAATTGGTCTTTGCCTGTCTCTTTTAGAACAAATTGTCATTTATATGAAGCTCCGTTTAATGAAACTTTTGATGCTTTTGCTTTTCCTCCTATTTGTTGGGAACGTTATACTGGACTTGCTTCCCATATTTTTGCCGGAGAAGATTTCTCAACTGCCCCTGGTATTCAATGGGAAAGAATCGTACTGCCTAACGGATTACCAACCCCTCATGCCATGGTTCAAGTATTTACAAGTTACTGTGATGCCTGGTTGGTTTCTCCTCCCATTGATTTAAGTAATGTTGAAAATCCAATGCTTAATTTTAATTTAGCCCTTACACAACACGGGAATGGAAATCCTATTGCAGATGTTTTGAATGGTGCGGATGACAAATTTATGGTGGCTATATTAGGGGAAAACGATCAACATTGGAGTAGAGCACACAGTTATGTGTGGGATAATACGGGTAATGGAAATTTTGTTTATAATGAAATTGCAAATGAAGGTGAGTATATTTCTATTCCGTTATCACAGTATGGTTCTCAGGTAAGAGTGGCATTTTATGCAGAATCAACTTCACAGAACGCAAATACTGATATTCATATTGATGATATTTATGTGGGAGAACATGTAGGTTGTGTTTATGCCAGTGTCCCCGTACTTATTAACAGTGCTTCCAATGCCGTTACCGTATCTTGGTTGCGTGGATTTGAAGAAGAAAAATGGCAGTTAGTTTGCGGGGCTTCAGGTGTTGATATCGATACGCTAACACCCATTACTTTGCAAGATACTTCTTATACTATTACTGGCTTAAATCCCAATACTTTTTATGATATTTATATTCGTTCTATTTGTACAAGTAACGATACTAGTAGATGGTCGGGAAGATTGAAAGTGTTAACGGCTCAAGCCAATATAGCTGAATTGCCTTATTCCTGCAATTTTGAAAATGCAACCGAAAATGCCAATTGGATTTTGGTAAATGATACCTTAATTAATAAATGGGTGTTCGGACAAGCAGTTGAAACTGTTGATGGAGGAACCCATTCTCTCTATGTTTCTGATGATAACGGTGTTACCAATACTTATGATATTTCTTCGTCATCCCGTATTTGGGCTTACCGAGATTTTAATTTTGATGAAGGTCTGGAATATGAACTCTCTTTCGATTATAAATTGAAAGGAGAAGTATTTGTTAATGTGTATAATCAAGAAATATGGTATGATTATTTAAGTGTCTATGTTGGAAATCCGGCACAAACTATAGCCAGTGCATTTCCATTTTCAATTCCGGAGGGTGCGGTTATAGTGACTAAATTGGCGAATACTCTTGAATGGAGAAGAGCTTCTATTACTTTGCCAGGAGATTTTACTGGTACTACAAAAAGAATTTATTTTGCATGGGAAAACAATCATTATGATGGAGAAAATCCACCAGCTGCTATTGATAATATTTCGCTTAAACCTGTTTTCTGTAGAAAACCGCAAAGTGTTATTGCATCAAATATTACAGCTTACGAAGCCACTATTACCATTGAAAATATTTTTGATGAAAGTGATTGGGAAATTCGGTATGCTCCTGCGGGATCTTTATTGGATACCATTCCCGGTATTTTGGTTGCAAATAGTCAAAGTTACAATATTACGGGTCTTACTCCCGATACTGAATATGAAGTTTATGTTAGAAATATCTGTTCGGATATAGATACCAGTGTATGGAAGACCCCTATTGTGTTTAGAA
>JAVWBZ010000293.1:0-2011 GCA_036649255.1 Bacteroidales bacterium | reverse complement strand
TTGACAAAGACGGTGGAGATTTCGTCAAAAATAGAAGATAAATCAGTGGTTTTATTGGAGAAATCAATTCCTTTTTGCACTTCTGCAGGATCCACTGATTTGAGATGTTCCCCCAGAAGGTAAGTTTTGATTTCGTATTGATCTCCCAACGAGGCAATCAGCTGTTCCACTTGTTGGGCGTATTGTTGTTTGTAATAAGATGAGTCGGTGTTCAGAATCAAAGATTCGGTATTATCAACGGCCAAAACAATGACTGGCTTATCGGTTTGTTTCAGTGTCATTTTTACCATAGGAGCAAGCAACAAAAAAGTAATCAATGAAATGGAAATCCCTCTCAGCACGGCCATGATGATTTTGGGGCGTTTTTCAAATTCTATCTCCCGGTTTTTATAGTAAAGAATAACGGAAAATAGCCCCCCGATGGCAAGACATGCCAATCCGAGCCACAGCGAATAATGAGTAGTTAAAGACATGCAATAATGGTGTTAAAGTTCTCTGATGCCAATGATTTCACGAACTTCTTTGATGGTTTTGGAAGCATTTTCACGTGCTTTTTCCGCTCCTGTTTTAGCTACTTTTTTAATATATTCGTGATTGTTCCTTAGTTCTTGAATACGTTCGTAAATGGGAGCCGTAAAAGAAATCATGTCAACTGCCAATTGTTTTTTCATGTCGCCATAACGAATTTGACAAAGGTTATATTGCTCTTCAAAAAAAGATAAAGTCTCCGCTGCTGATACTACTTTCATCAGACTGAAAAGATTTTCAATGGCCTGTGTTTTGGGTTGATTGGGTTCGGTAGGCCCGGAGTCAGATACGGCTTTCATCACTTTTTTACGGATGATTTCAGGCTCGTCGGAAAGATAGATACAGGAATGTTCATTATCGGATTTTGACATCTTGGTGGAACCATCCAATCCGGGTATTTTGACCAATTCAGAACCGAAGTTGTAAGCTACGGGTAATTTGAAGTAGTCAATTCCGTAAATATGATTGAACCGCTGGGCAAAGTCACGGGTCATTTCAAGATGCTGTTCTTGATCTTTTCCCACAGGCACCTTGTCGGCACGGTGCAACAAAATATCAGCTGCCATTAAAACGGGATAGGTAAGTAAGCCCGCGTTGACATTATCGGGTTGACGCCGCACTTTTTCTTTAAAAGATGGAACTCTTTGTAATTCACCTATATATACATTCATGGCCAGTAACAAACTCAACTCGCATACTTGTGGTACATCGCTTTGAACATAAATGACGGATTTTTCTGGATCCAGGCCGGCTGCCAAATAATCAATCAATACATTTTTAACATTATTTCCTAAATCGGCCGCTTTGGGATGCGTCGTTAAAGAATGGTAATCTGCAATGAAAAAATAACAATTATTTTCGTCTTGCATTTTTATAAAGTTTTTTAAAGCACCGAAGTAGTTGCCTAAATGTAAAAGTCCGGTAGGTCTGATCCCACTTAAAACAGTATCCATATTTATTTTTTTAAGAGTGCAAAGATACGTATTTTTTGAAAAATAGAAACAGCTAATTCAGGGTATATTAGTTAAAAAGTAGCTATTTGAAAAACTCATCGGTAGAGAAATTTTGAGGGTTTTGTCTATCGGAAAATACGAAACAGTATATCTTTTGTTTCTTTTTTTTGGGTCTCTTCGCTTCTTGTCTGCGTGGTTTTTATCTGCTATTCTGTTTATTCTCACCTCTTCTTTCTTTCAATCAGTATTTTTCTCTTAAATTCAAGTAATCCTCTATATGACCATGATTAATGTTATGTTGGTGACGATTTATAAAAAAGCCAGTAAAATAGGGTATAAAACTGCTCTCAGAAGAATGGACATGGAGTTGGAAGGATTTATGTATAGTAAATTAATAGGTAAAATATTCTAGAGATTAGATAATTAAAATTTTGATAATTAGCACTACGTTGCATAATAATTCCTCATAGATTTCTTATTTAGGTGGATGGTAATATTGCCATTCACCTAATGTTGATATAGCAAGAAAA
>JAVWBZ010000292.1:0-2016 GCA_036649255.1 Bacteroidales bacterium | reverse complement strand
AGTCAACATAATACCATCTTGGGGAAGGAACAGATACAACAAGGTAGCCAATTGAAATAAAGTGGTAAAGGCATTTGACAAATAATCATCAGGGTTGGTAAACCCTTTTAAACTCTTTTTCACCATTCTTTTAATAAAGAAAATAAATCCGCACAAGCAGGTTACGATCAAGAAAACAGGAATCAGATAATGAATGAATTGATCTTGAATGAGCCAATGATTAAAAAAAGGAAAAAAGGAGAGAATAAAAATGAAAAATGAAAAAAAAGTACCGATATGATAAAAAATCCCCATGGTGTAAGTGGGTAAATGCAAATAAGCTGATTCTTTATTTTGAGGCGCCATGGCTACCGTACTCGAATAAAGAATTCCATTGGCTATATTGCCACTTTTTTCTGAAAAATCTTTTGGATTCCCCAATTTGATTAAACGAAGAAAGTGAAAAAATAACACCCCGAAACACAAAATCAAGGCCCCAAGGGCAACATATTGTACGATCATCATCTTAATACAAAATTAATTTACAAAACTCCATTTGCTATTAAACACATCCGTCGGGTTTGGGAAGTCCAGCTACACGGCAAGCTCCTCTGGCAGGACCTAATGGAAACAATTCATATATTTCACGAAGTTTAAGCCCTGTTTCTTTACAAATAACACGCACCATGGGGGCCAATCCTTTTTCTTCAAAATTGCTACGAATAATTCGAATAATTTTCCAATGATTTTCAGATAATTCAAGAATACCATCTACCTTTGCAATTTCAGTGGCCAATTCATCATTCCATTGTGATGGATCGGTCATAAAACCGTCACCGTCTAATTCTACCGTGTAATTTCCCAAGTTTATTGTTGCCATAATTTTAAGATTTAGGATGGCAAAAATACAAAAAATAAACAAGATGGTTCGTCTTTGAATCGAATTTTTAAAATATCCACTCCCGTTCTGATTTCTTACTTTATATCATCTGGTGAAGAATCGTGAAAATTATGCTCTTCTATCATTTCCAATAGAATTTTTCCATACTTTTCTACGGTTTTTTTCCCAATTCCAAAAATAGTTAAAAGTTCTTTGGAATCTTTCGGGCAAACATTCGTAATCCCTATCAAAGCCTTCTGATTTAAGATCGTATAAGCTGGCACTCCACAATTATTAGCTTCAATTAACCTCCATTGGCGGAGTTTTTCAAACAATTCGGAATCTTGAATATCATCGGGAGTTTTTATTTTTACAGATTTTTCTTCCACTTTCGTAATCGATTGCTTTTTCTCCTTATGATCCAACGAGGCGTCCGATTTCATTTTTAAGTAAATGGCAGCATCAAATCCATTTTCTTTGGTATTTTGAAAAGCCTGAATCTTAAGAGAATATTCGCTTCTGATGGTATCGGCATCGTTTTTAAATTTCTTTTTGACCTCTTTATTATCTATATCAATGAATAGATCTGGTAACAAAGGAGCCACAAAAGCGGCAAGTTTTCCTTCAAAATAGTTGGCCGCTGCCGAAATACGTTCTTTCAGCCGCGAATCCTCTTTATGATCTTCCAATGTTTTGAAATATTGAATACATTTTTGATTAAAAGTATTGGCCACCAACACAATCTCGGTTTGAAAAAAAATCAAGACCTCTTTAAATCGCACCCTCAATCGAGGATAGAGTTTGGAAGCGTTTTCTTCCAATAACCGATCAAACCGATACAAGGCTCCACTTAATGTTTTAAAAGTAAAAAGATCAAGTAACGTTTCAAGATAAAATTGCCGTTCAAGTTCCTTTAAACGATTCTCATCGGGTTTAAGTTTTTCGGCAAATTCTACAAAACGATCCACATGAAAATCACTAACAATGGCCCGGCGGGTAAGTGGGGAATTCAACACCATACCTTCCAGTGTTTTGCATCGGCTCAATGCAACATACACCTGACCATGGGCGAAAGAACCGGCGGCATCAATAATGGCTCTTTCAAAAGTCAATCCTTGACTTTTATGAATGGTGATCGCCCATGCCAACCTTAACGG
>JAVWBZ010000291.1:0-2024 GCA_036649255.1 Bacteroidales bacterium | reverse complement strand
CGTACCGCACTTGCCGTATCAAATAGGGCAATCCCCCGTTCCGTGCAAAATGCCGTAATCTTATCGTAATCAAATTTCCGTTCGGAGAGTTGCACAAATTTATTTTTATCATCGAAAAACAGCAAACCCATCATTCGCCACATATCATTTTGGAAATTAGGATAAAAAAACGACATGGACCAACGCTCTGGTTTTGGGGGAAAGCTTCCCAACAACAACAATTGGGCATGCGGCGGCAAGAAAGGTTCTAAGGGATGAAATTCTATAGGATTTTGCATGTTTTAAGATTTAATACAGAATAAAACGGGGTATCTTATTTAACTATTAAAAGCTTTCGAATAAATCACCACTCCATTCACGTTTTCAAGTGCATCCAGCATCAGTTCCATCACCATGCAAAATTCTTCAGACACCTCAAAAGGCAACCGAATATTGAAAGCCGATAAGGGTTTATATCCGAAACAAGGATAATATTCTTTGTGTCCCATCAAAATAATGAAACCATATCCCAGTGCCACAGTTCGTTGATGCGCCTCTCGAATCAACATAGAACCAATTTCTCTCCTTTGACATTCGAGTTGCACCGAAACAGGAGCCAATGCCAAAGAAGACAATTTCCCTTCAATTGTGGCACGAGTCAATAGAATATTCCCCACCAGTTGGGATCCTTCCCCCATTGCTACCAAGGTCAATTCTGGAATATACACACTACTCTTGCAAAGTACATTTACCAGATTCTGTTTATCATGATCGGAGTGGATTTTATTCTGAAAAGCTTTTGCAATCAGTTCATAGATGGCAGTATCATCGGATCCTTGTTCGGGACGAATGGTTATATTCATGATGAGCATATCATTTGTTACAATGTCGGCACAAAAATATGGAAAAAGGAACGATATACCTTAGTCAAAATAACAAAAAGAGTAATTATTTACAAGATTCATTAAAGGTTGTAATTTTTCCAATTTCCCTTTCTATTTTGCAACATTTGTATCTCACCTCTAAAGTATTATCTTCTATTTTGTGAAGTAACCCTGAATTTAGTATTTACGCACTCCCTATGTATGATAATAATTTGTACTTTTGCAATCTAAAATAGAATAACCTCTTATTAAACAACTTCCCCAAGCTTAAAAAAATAATCTTTTCGGCTTTATTTTCAAGAAATAGAGCAAACAGTCAATAATCAATATGCACATAGTAGGTAAACCCAAAAATATTTAACTATCCTAAAAACTGACCCATGAAAAAAATAATCACACTGTTGATTTTCGTTCTCTTTTTGACGGGAGCCTGTCGTTATGAAGAAGGCCCCGGAATTAGTCTTCATTCACCCAGTTATCGAATCATCGGTACTTGGCAATTAATACACGTATATTTAAACGGCGAAGAAATCACCAAAACCGAATACACCGCCAATGTTCCGGGCAATTATTACTATTTTTATTCGGATGCCATTTTATCCGTTGCCACTTTTTATAACGGAATGACCAATTATTCCTATTACGGAAAATGGAAGTTTCAAAATAAAGACAAAGAGCTCATCATAGACTTATCTCTTATTAGCAAAAAATACTATTATGTTGCCACAATCAAAAAATTATCCCGCACAGAACTCTGTTATGAATATGATGATGCAGCGGGAAATCACTGGAGATTGGAAATGAACTCAAGATCAAATGGATAATGTTTTATAGCGTCCCTCTTCAAGTGTTGTAAATAGCATCAACCAAGTTCAAGTGGCAGGAATATGGTAAAACAAGTATGCCCAGACATTGTTGGATGGGAAGAGGGAAGAAAATCAGGTATCTATATACCCGTTTACGTTGATTGAAAAATTCAATTACACATTGTATCATTATTAAATGTAAAAGACAATACATTGACTAGATAGTCTTTCGTAATACTTTGATGAAAACCATTTTTTTAACCATCTTATGGTTTTATAAAGGAACATGATACCTGCTTTGACTTTTTGAACAAGAAGCGTCACACAAGCCACTGACACTTGATCTTTTAGTACC
>JAVWBZ010000290.1:0-2051 GCA_036649255.1 Bacteroidales bacterium | reverse complement strand
GCTCGTTCCAATGCAATGGAAGTTCTTAAAGTTCACCCCAACAGTGGAAAAGCTTACATCTTAATCGGTGACCTTTACGCTTCATCCGGTAGTAGATGTTCTGGAGATGACATCGTACCTTACAGTTATAACTGGGCTGCCGCTGACAAATATAGTAAAGCTGCCGCAGTAGATCGCAGTGTTGCGGAAGAAGCTCACGCAAAAAGATCCAAATTAAAATTCCCCAGCAACAACGATTTCTTTGTTAGAGGTTTAAAAGCCGGTGAGTCCTATCGCGTAGGTTGTTGGATTCAAGAAACTACCACCATTCGTTAATATGAATCATCTCCTATATTTGTTTTTCGATGAATTTAGGAAGTTTGAATAATTCTATATACAATGAAAATATATATAAAAAACGCCATAACAGCCATTGTTGTTATGGCGTTTTTTGTGGCTTGTTCTGAAGAGTTTAAAAAAGTAGCCCCAAAAGAATTCGAAGGCAAATTCCCTGAAGAATCGGCTGACGATATTGAAATCGTGTTCAGCGACTCGGGGCGTACCTCTTTTATTTTATATGCCCCCATTTTAAACAAATATACAGGAGACAATCCTTACATGGATTTCCCTAGGGGAATTAAAGTTATCTCTTTTGACGAACGGGGATTTAAGCAATCTGTTTTAACAGCCGATTATGCCATTAGTGAAGAACAGACCATGCGTATGGAAGCGTCAAAAAATGTAATCATCACCGATCTTCAAAAAAATGAATCCATTGAAACAGAACAGATTATTTGGGATAAACGCAATAAGAAAATCTACTCTATCATGGAAATCAAACAAATTAAATCAGACGGAACGATTAATTACGGAGATGGTTTTGAAGCAGACGAACGATTTACCAAGTACACGGTTAGAAATCCTCGAGGTGAAATGATTGCAGAAGATCTATAATCATACCAACTCCACATAAGGCCATAGAAAAGAATTGTTTAAAAATGAAGATCGAAATTACTACAACATAAAACATCTTTATAAATTGAAAACCAAGATCTTAAAAATAAATTTTATTTTTAAGATTCTTTGATCATCCTTCGTAAAAGATATAGGTATAATTATCCTTCTAAGTTAAGTAAAAGATGATTATTTTTTGTATTTTTGCATCGCTTTTTAGAATATAACATAAAAAATATAGAAGAAAATGGCTAGTAGAAGAAAAGAACTGTTTCCAACTATTTCCGACGAACAATGGAATGATTGGAAATGGCAAGTCAAAAACAGAATCGAAACGTTGGACGAGCTGAAAAAATATATCAGCCTCACTCCAGACGAAGAAGAAGGCATTGCAAAATCTTTACAGACCCTTAGAATGGCAATTACCCCTTACTATTTAAGCCTCATTGATCCCAATGATCGTCATTGTCCTATTCGTCGCCAAGCAATTCCTACCGCTGCTGAAACTCATAAAGCCGCAGCCGACTTATTGGATCCGTTACATGAAGATGAAGACTCTCCGGTACCAGGACTTACTCATAGATATCCCGACAGAGTTTTATTTCTGATTACCGATATGTGTTCCATGTATTGTCGTCATTGTACCCGGCGCAGATTTGCAGGACAACATGATTGTGAATCACCTTCGGAAAGAATTCAAAAAGCCATTGATTATATCGCCCATACTCCTCAAGTACGTGACGTACTTCTATCAGGCGGAGATGCTTTGATGGTAAGCGATAAAATGTTGGAATCTATTATTCAGAGGCTCAGAGCGATCCCACATGTGGAAATTATCCGTTTGGGAACCCGCACTCCAGTAGTTTGTCCACAACGTATTACCGATGATTTGGTAAACATGTTAAAACAATATCATCCTATTTGGGTCAATACACATTTTAATCACTCCAATGAAATTACGGCCGAGTCAACTGAGGCATGCGCCAAATTGGCTAATGCCGGCATTCCATTGGGAAATCAATCCGTTTTGTTACGCGGGGTTAACGATTGCGTTCATGTCATGAAAACATTGGTTCGCAATTTGGTTAAAATTCGTGTTCGTCCTTACTATATCTATC
>JAVWBZ010000289.1:0-2068 GCA_036649255.1 Bacteroidales bacterium | reverse complement strand
GGTATTTGAAGAAGAACGTGAATTGACCGTTATGTTGTTAATTGATGTCAGTGGTTCTAATCTTTTTGGAACAAAAAATGAATTTAAAGCCGATTTAATTACAGAATTGGCTGCCGTTTTATCTTTTTCTGCCATTAATAATAATGATAAAGTAGGGGTAATCTTTTTTAGTAATACCGTAGAAAAATTTATTCCACCTAAAAAAGGACGATCGCATATATTGCGTATTATTAGTGAGTTAGTTAACTATGAACCGACCCAGTCGCAAACCGATATAGCAGAAGCGCTGCGTTATATGACCAATGCCATTAAGAAAAAATGTACAGCTTTTCTGATTTCCGATTTTGTAAACAGTGATTTTGAACAAGCTTTAAAAATTGCGGCCAATAAACATGATGTGGTGGCTTTGCATGTGATGGATCAAGGGGAAGCTACTTTACCCGATGTAGGCTTGATACAATTGCAAGATCCTGAAACTGGAAAATATTGTATGATAGATACTTCTGATATAAAAGTGAGAAAAACACATGCAACATGGTGGCATGAACAACGGATGCGAAACAAGGAACTTTTTCAAAAAGTAGGTGTAGATGTGGCTGACTTATATACGAACAAAGATTATGTAAGTTCTTTAACCGAATTATTTAGGAGACGATAACAGGAAAATTCTTGTAGATGACACCTATGAAATCTATTTCGTATATCGAAAAAAGTTATATATTTGCTCTCGCATAAAAAATGAAGATATTGTTTTTTATTATCTTGTCAATCAATTATTTAATCATAAAAAATAAGTTATGTCAAAAGTACTTTTACTAGGAGATGAAGCCATTGCTCAGGGAGCATTGGATGCCGGTTTGTCAGGTGTTTATGCATATCCCGGAACTCCGTCAACTGAAATAACCGAGTATATACAACATTCTAAACAAGCTGCTGAAGGAAATGTCCATAGCGAATGGGCAGGAAATGAAAAAACTGCCATGGAATCTGCTATTGGGATGTCATATTGTGGAAAACGTGCTTTGGTTTGTATGAAACATGTGGGACTTAATGTAGCTGCCGATCCTTTTATGAATTCGGCCATTACGGGCGCTAACGGAGGCTTGGTCATATTGGTAGCGGATGATCCGTCGATGCACTCTTCACAAGATGAACAAGACTCAAGATACTATGCCAAATTTGCTTTTATTCCTACTTTTGAACCTTCGAATCAACAAGAGGCGTATGATATGGCCTATGAAGCATTTGAATTTTCTGAAAAATATAAAATTCCTGTTATGTTGCGGGTAACCACCCGGTTAGCTCACTCTCGTTCGGGTGTGGAACGTAAACCACAAAAACCACAAAATCCTATTAAATTGCATGAAAATCCGAAACAGTTTATCTTATTGCCGGCATTGGCACGTAAGTATTATAAAGAACTATTGGATAAACAACCTGCTTTAGAAAAAGAATCTGAAACTTCAAAATACAATGTTTATACGGATGCTACCGACAAATCGTTGGGAATTATTGCTTCCGGTATCGCTTATAATTATTTGATGGAAAATTATGTGGGCAAAAAGTGCCCTCATCCTGTTTTAAAGATCACGCAATATCCTTTACCTGTTAAGTTAATTGCCAAAATGGTAGATGAATGTGACGCTGTTTTGGTTGCAGAAGAAGGATATCCTATTATTGAAGAACAATTGAGAGGGCTTTTAAATCGTACAGGTAATATCAAAGGCCGATTGGATAACACTCTTCCGCGGATGGGCGAATTAAATCCGAATGTTTTGGCTAAAGCGTTGGGCTTACCCGATACGTATGGAACTCCCGTTCCCGAATTGGTAACACCTCGCCCGCCGGCATTGTGTGTGGGTTGCCCTCATATTGACACTTATTTGGCTTTGAATGTTGCCATGGAAAAACATGGAAAGGGGAAAGTGTTTTCTGATATAGGTTGTTATACTTTGGGAGCTCTTCCTCCTTATAATGCAATCTATTCTACGGTAGATATGGGTGCTTCCATTACCATGGCCAAAGGAGCTGCCGATTCGGGTTTACATCCTGCTGTAGCGGTAATCGG
>JAVWBZ010000288.1:0-2076 GCA_036649255.1 Bacteroidales bacterium | reverse complement strand
TGTATTTGATAATCAGCCAAACAATCAAAGCCATAATGGCTGTTGCAGCCAAAGCAATCAGAATATAAGGCAACACTTCTTTAAAAGTCAAAGGTACTTTTTTGATCGGTTTAATATCGCGAATGGCAGCCGTTGTATCTACCTGCAAAGTAGTTACTTCGAAAGCAAGCGGTTGCGTAATGGCCAGCAAGGAAGAATCAAGCCCTAAAATAGGAATGGCCGGAAACAGATAACTGCCTGAATCAAATGCCGTAATGACAATGATTTGATTAAAAACAGTTTGTTGTTCCGAAACGATTGTATCTATTTTAGAACTTCCTATATAATCAATAGATCCCAACAGTTCCTGAGAAAATTGAGGAATGATAATCGGCTTGCCTTTCGGTGTTGAAACCGACAACGAAACACGAATTTGATCGCCAATTAAAATGTGCGTAGAATCTAATTTCGCATTGGCTTTGTAATCTTGCGCTCCCAAAAAGAAAGGGAAAATAAACGTTAAAATTGCGATAATAAGAAGTTTACGTTTCATCATTTTATAATTTTATCAAAAAACAAATATAAAAAAGGATTTCAAATAATTTAAAATCCAACTGAATTTAACGTTATCCTTTGCATAATATTATACGAAACAAAAAATTTCACCAACCTTTCATGATTTCCTGTTTCAATTCACCAATTCGATGCAAGATTCCTTTTCGTTTCAGGTTATAGTATCTCCATGCCGCTTTTAATTTGATAAAACCTCTTTTATACTGATAAAAGATATAAAAAGATATAAAAACAGCTACCAAATAAGCCAACGCAAAGAGAACACTTTTAGAAAGCCACCAGGCTATCGTGAAAATAAGAATATATACGAGTGTAAAGGCAACAAAACCACCCACAAAATTGACTGAAGAGTGAAGCATGCGATCCTTTATTTTTTTCCTGAAAATAGCACTAAATTCAAAAGGAAGAATATTGTGAATCCATCCAAACAAGAATAAAGGAAAAGCGATTACAAAGCCGACAGTGGCCAACAGAAGCTTCCAAAATGTTATTTTTTTATTGATCAGCCAATCACGAAGATTGTATTGTTCTAATCCTTGTCGATATTCTTTGGTAATGTTCATCAATCGTAGAAAATTTTCCGAATCGTTCTCTTTCATTTCCGTAAGTTCTTGAATCAGGATTACCTCTTCCGGTTTTTGATTGGGGAAATAATCAGGATCTATTCCTTTGGCTTTCAAACGTGGCTTACAAAGCATCTGGCGCAGCAGTTCCATTTCAGGATAATATTCCGGAAATTCAATATCAGGGGTCAGCGCTTTAACGGCAGCCCGGGCTTTTTCATTTAAAGCCAAGTAGGCCAGATTGGGGTCAGTTGTATATTGTTCAAAAAACTCCTGAAATGTAAACGGCTTCCCTACCGTTACCATCAATTTGCTTCGGCAATTAAAGTAATCGGAGTAGTGAATATTAAGAGGTAGAATTTTCAAACCAAGTTTAAAATCGTTTTCTTCTTCGGCGGCAAAAGCAATGCGGGGAAAACCTTTTTTAAAGGTTGACATAAAGTGCCCGGCCTGATGCCCCGCTTCAGGGAACATAACCAACGTACCTCCTTTCCGCAAAATTCTTGCTGCATGTTCAAACGTGATATTATTCCGTTTAATATCCCCCACCCCACCGTCACGATTTCTAAAAGTAGGTAGAATTTTCAGAAAACGCAAGATTTTAGCAATCCAGTCCTTCTTAAAGATATCACCTCGTGCAATAAATACTGGCTGACGATCATCTTCAAATAGATATAATATGGCCAATGCGTCCATTAAGCCCTTCGGCGGAACATTCTCTTTATTAATCACATAATATTTTCTATAATAAAGATGATCATGGAAAAATCGTAAAAAGTAATTGTAGCAATGATATCTCTTAGAAAATTTTTCAATATTGTCAAAAGTAATCATATCTATTTGTTATTTATCAAATTATACTCAATTAATCAAATAGCCGTCCATCTCCGCAATCATCTCTTTTTTCATCTTTTTCAGTTGTCTCATCCGTTCATTTTTTCCCATAAAGAAATAGCGCCAC
>JAVWBZ010000287.1:0-2123 GCA_036649255.1 Bacteroidales bacterium | reverse complement strand
AATCAAGCGAGGATTATCTCTATTTGTTCTAATCAGCTAATCATTTTTTTTATATTTTTGCAACACAATAAATATATAATAACCAACTAAAATAATGATAATGAAAAAATTTGATCCGGCAGATGCCATTCAAGATGTAAAACAATTTGGAGAATTCGGTGGTGTTAACCCTTCTATAACCGATTCGGCAACCTTTACCTTCATGCAAGCAAAAACCATGACCGATACTTTCCATGGTGAAACGGAAGGATGTTTCTTGTACTCAAGACATTGGAATCCAAGTAATAAATTTTTGGCAGATACCTTGGCTGCCATGGAAGGTACGGAAGCTGCTTGGGTAACTGGTTCGGGAATGGCTGCCATTACTTGCGCCATCCTTCAAATTTGTAATGCAGGTGATCATATTGTATCCAGTATGACTACATATGGCGGTACTTTCGCTTTTATGAATAATTATTTGAAGAAATTTAATATTGAGACTACTTTCGTTAATATAAGTGATTTGGATGCCGTTAAAAAAGCCATGCGCCCTAATACTAAAATGATCTATACGGAAACTATGTCCAACCCGATGCTTCGAATATCCAATCTTCCTGAATTAGCTAAGATTGCTCATGCACAAGACGCTAAGTTGGTTTGTGATAATACGTTTACTCCTATGGTGGTTACTCCGTCTAAATGGGGCGTTGATGTGGTGGTATATAGTATGACCAAATTTATCAATGGTAAAAACGATTGTGTAGCTGGTGCTATTTGCGGAACGATGGATTTTGTTAATTCTTTGTCAGATGTTAATAATGGAACTGCTATGTTGTTAGGTCCTGTGTTGGCTCCTCAATTAGCCTCTTCTATTTTGAAAAATATGCATACGCTTCATATTCGTATGATACAACACGGAAAAAATGCCATGTATTTGGCTAATCGTTTTAAAGAAATAGGACTGAAATATAATTATCCCGGAATGTCGGAACATATTGATTATCAGTTATTCAAATCATTGATGAACGAAGGGTATGGTTTTAGCGGAATGATTGCTATTGATATGGGAACAGCCGAAAAAGCCAGTGCTGTTATGGAAAAAATGCAAGAATTAGGTGTTGGATATTTGGCTGTAAGTTTAGGCTATTTTAAAACCTTATTTAGTAACTCAGGTAAATCAACCTCTTCTGAAATTCCTGAAGAAATACAAAAAGAAATGGGTATGTCGGAAGGTTTGATTCGTTTTTCAGTGGGGTTGGATATGAATATCGAACGTACTTTTGAATTGATTAAAAAAGCAATTCAAGAAGCAGGAAAATAAACCATCATTATATTACTTTTATACAAACGAGACTGTTGCACTCATTGCAAAAAGTCTCGTTTTTGTGTAAGAACTTACGCTTCCTCATTTCTTTCTTTTGGGGATACTACCAATTCTTTCTTCTGGAATTTCTTTTAAAATATCCTTGATGCTAAGTTTCTGTTTAAAGAGAGGCTTGCTTTTTTTAATTCAAAGATACCAAACTTCTCTGTAGGGAGGCAGAAGTGATCAAGTAAATTATAAATATAAAGCTATTCATTAGTGAGAAGCATAAAAGAGGATAGAACAAAAGAGAAATTTATTTCAAACACACTGGGTAGCCACTGCAATCCCTCACCCAATGGGGTTGTACATGCTACCCGAAATAAATACGGGTACAGCTCCACAACATCTTCTCCGATTTGCTGTAACAAAGACTCTTCCGCCCAAGACGTTTTAAATGAGTACGCAAGGTTAAATTACAACGCTCTATATGGTTGGTACAGTGTTCGTAAATCTTGTGCAAAGAAACCGGAATCAATGATTTATACAAATTCAAGCCATCCGAATAAATACACTGGGGCTTCAATTGCAAGACACTTGAAACCACCCGGTTTACATTCTCTTTCGTACGCCTGCCCACAAAAAAATCAATCACCTGTCTGCTCTTTCTATTGATCGCATAAATCAGCCAGCACTCCTTTTTCTTGTTCCCGCAAAAGGTTCTAAGTTCATCTATTTCATAACTTTCGTTTTCTTCCTCATACTGCTTTGGTTCCATTTTACCCGCTATCTTTAACATCATACGCTGTACGCTCGATTTGCTAATGTGTAATAACCTCCC
>JAVWBZ010000286.1:1327-2136 GCA_036649255.1 Bacteroidales bacterium | reverse complement strand
ATAAAGGCAAATCAACCGCCCTTCCCAGATCAATCCGAAAGCTTGGGGTATTTTATTGTCGTGTTCGTGAATTTTGGGCAATCCTACCGGAAAATTATATTTCTGATGAAAGATAGGGTGGTTGAAAGGCAGTTCCACAAATTCCAATTCAGGGAAAACGTTTTTCATTTGAGGTCTGATAAATTTGTCCAAACCATAATTGTCGTCAATATGCAGAAAACCTCCGGAAAGTAGATACATCCGTAAGTTCTGAATTTCGTCGTTACTGAAAACTACATTTCCGTGTCCGGTCATGTGAACAAAAGGATATTGAAAAAGGTCGGCACTTCCCACTTCTACAGTGGCAGCATTGGGATTGAGTGACATTCCCATATTTTTGTTGCAAAAAGCAATGAGATTGTGTAAAGAGGTTGGATTGGCATACCAGTCGCCTCCGCCATGATACTTCAACAACGCTATTTGTTGCCCAAATCCTAACGATATCATACCCCAACATATTAAACTTAAAAATAATTGCTTCATATTTGTTTTTAAATTAATAGATTCTTCATTTGCATAATTTTTGACGGTAGGCGTAGCTAATAACCGCCTCCCCATTTTCTCATGAACCATTCAATTGCAAGTAACAGAATGATAATAGTCAGATAGAACCATGAATTGAGGAGTAAGGTGTATTTTTTATTATAAGAGGCAACCGGTTTTATATGATCATTGGTCATAATCTCTTTTGCTATTTGTTGCATATCTTTTTTCGTGTAAAATTTACCCTCCGTATGTTGGGAGATATTTTGTAACAGGGCATGGTCGGC
>JAVWBZ010000286.1:0-1317 GCA_036649255.1 Bacteroidales bacterium | reverse complement strand
CTTAACGATAAATTGTCCCGATTTACTGTAGGATTTGGTGCCATATTGTGTTTTGGCTTGCCATTGATATTTTCCCACAGGCAAGGTTCCCATGTTCAAATAATAGGCATTGTTCTGTTTGGAAAATTGTGCTGTGTATGTTTTTCCGTCGTCGCTTTTGAGGGCCATGGTGATGTCGGGTTCTGATACGATTTCATAACTGTCGTTATACAGTTCTGCTGCAAATTCAATAGGAGCCGTTTCATCGAAAACATTTTGCGTATTGACCCTAAAAAAGCTTTTATCACCTTTTGACGAAAGATAGAGGGCTATTTTATTGATCATTTCGTTAAAGGCATCGTGATTTTGTGCATACAGGTAATTGTAAACTTTCCATTGCCAGATTCCCGTACCTGTGATGACTCCAATTTTAGCTCCGTTCGCATCATTGAAAAGAATTAACGGATATTGAGTGGTAACGGAATTGATCTTTTGATACATGAAAATATTGGCGGAAACCGCACTTCTATAATCTCCAAAAAAAGTTTGGATAGGAGGATAATTTTTTAGCATTTGCTTGGCCTCTTCGGAAAATGTGAAGGAAGTGAAATTTTCGTTGAAAGCCGGCATGGCATTGTTGAAGAGGTTTTTATTTTGCGTGACGGATAATCCGTTGTTGAGGTTATTGAATGTACTTAAATTAGATTGTAAGCCTAAAATGTACAGAACGGAAGTGCCGCTTTTTTGAATCTGGGAAAGAAGATTGCCTGCAGAGTTCAACACGGAAGGCAACTGATGTAAGATGATTAAAGAATAGGAAGAGGGAGCTGTTTTGAAATCTTCGATAGAGAATACCTCTACCTGATATTTATCCGCTGTTTCTAATGCCGACTTCAATGCACTGATGTCAGGATGAGGGGCTTGATATACAATGGCTATTTTCTCACGTGAATCGACTACCTCAACAAAGAAGGAAGTACTGTTGTTCTTATACGTTATTTCCCCTTCCAAGTCACTTAAAACGGCTTTATAATGATGGACCCCCATCTGTTTGGCTTCCAGTGTGAGCTTGATCGTTTCAAAATATTGAGAGGAACTGAGGTTGATTTTTTTACTGAAAATAACATTCCCATCCTCGTAAAGTGTTAGTTCCGCATTTTCACCAGCTAATTTGGTGGCGGCAACTTTAATTTCCACTGGAAAGAAATTTCCGATATACGTTTGTTTGTTGTGATAAACTTCCGATATAAAAAGATCGGTGATTAACCCGGTATTTCCAAGACCAACGGTGTAAACGGGAAAATTAACCTTTTCAGCCTTATAATAGGGATTGGATCC
>JAVWBZ010000285.1:0-2157 GCA_036649255.1 Bacteroidales bacterium | reverse complement strand
CATGAAAATAATACCCCGCATACCCAGAACATTTTCCCCCACGACAAATATAAGCTCCCATGTGTGTTTTATAAGGAGTTTTATCATGAGAAAAACGAGTATCCCGATATATTCTATACACACAGTTTTTCACTTCCAAACCCGCTACCGATTGGTCAAAAGTTTCAATTCCGGCAATCAAATGAGCAACAAATTCATTAAAATATGCCTGAATGGTTTGATATTCAGCTTTGTGTTCATTAAACCATTCCCGATTATTATGTTTTAATAATCTATCCAAAAAATCAATTACTTTTTCCATGTTTATATTCTTTTATTTATCTTATTTTACTATCAAAAAATCAATACTATATTCCCATAATTATGCTCTACTTTCAAAGTCAATGTTTTATGAAACAAAAATATCATTTTATAATAAAATAATCTTATAAAAATAAAAAAGTTCTTAACAAATTAATTTTCAGATTTTTACAAAAATTATTTGATGAGATTTTATTTTTTGTGATCTACTTTCTGTTTTGTTGTGAGATATTAAAATAAAGATTAAATCAATTTGATTGAAAGTAAGTCAAAAAATCTCCCACCACAAAACAGCTTCCTCCAATAAAGAGTATATCGTCTTTTCCGGCAAGGGAAAGAGCATGTTGATAAGCCGATACCACCGTTGTTTCAACCATTACCTTTAACCCTGCATTTTTCATTTTTTCAGCTAAGAAAGTGGGTTCCAACGCTCTTTCTATTTGAGCTCTACATACATAAAAAGTAGCTTCTTGTGGTAAAACATTTACCATTTGATCAACATCTTTATCATTCACAAAACCTATAATAAAATGTAATTTTTTATATGGCATGGAGGCAAGTTGTTGCATGGTCAGTTCTAATCCGGCAAGGTTATGACCTACATCACAGATAATAAGGGGAGAGTGTTGAATCATATGCCAACGTCCCAAAAAATGGGTATTGTTTATCAAGTTTTCAATTGCTGGTATGATTACCTCCTGTTTGATGGCAAGTCGATTTTGTAAAACCTGTATTGCTTTCACAAAAGTTGCGATATTTTTCAACTGATAATCTCCCAATAACGGCAATTTTATATTCTGATACAATACTTTGCCTCGGTTCAAAACAGAAATATGTTGAAGATCTTTTTCTTTGATTATCTGTATCTCTTGATCGGCAAGCCATAGTGATGATTCACGTGAAGCCGCTATTTGCTGGAAAACGGGAAAAGTCTCTTCCTGATATTCCCCTATCACGACAGGAACTCCGGGTTTAATAATGCCAGCTTTTTCAGTAGCAATTTTAGCCAAAGTATCTCCCAGCATTTGGGTATGTTCCAACGAAATATTGGTAATAACCGATAATTCGGGTACAATCACATTGGTACAATCCAATCGTCCCCCCAAACCAACTTCAATAATGGCTATATCAACTTTTTCTTTGGCAAAGTAGTAAAAGGCCAGTGCAGTAGTCATTTCAAAAAAAGAGGGTTCCAATAAATCAAATTGCGCCTTATAGCATCGAAAAAAATCGAGTACCTCTTCTTCCGAAATATCAATACCGTTGATTTTGATCCTTTCCTTAAAATCAATTAAATGGGGGGAGGTAAAAAGTCCCGTTTTATAACCAAGTTCCTGAAAATAAGAAGATAGTAAATTAGCGACCGAACCTTTCCCATTGGTACCGGCAACATGTATTGTTTTAATTTTATTATCGGGATGCTCCACAATATCAAGCAAAGCTTCAATATTTTCCAGCCCTTCCTTATAAGCCACCGATCCAATTTTATGATACATTGGATAGGCTTTAAAAATATGGTCTAATAATGATTTATAATTTTCCACCGCCTACAGTGCTATATTTCTATGTTTGTAGTGTTTGAAAACTCAAAACTATGTTCTTTATTTAAAAACAATAATTCTAAATTCCTCTTTACCTTTTCTATATTTGGCCGTTTTGGCCTTTGCAATACAATCTGCCTGAATACGTGAATCGGTAATGGTAGTAGGATATTTACTATTGTTAACAATACGGGCTTCTATAACATCTCCGTCGGCATTCACATGTACTTCCACAAATACTTGTCCCATTTGATTAACGGTAAGATCGGGCATATAGGTATACCCTCTGTTTCCCGTGCCATATCCAACTCCACCA
>JAVWBZ010000284.1:0-2194 GCA_036649255.1 Bacteroidales bacterium | reverse complement strand
CACTATTTCATCATACACTTCTTCGTAATTTCCTTCTAAAAATTTACCCCGCGAGATCACCATGTCAATTTCATCGGCGCCTTGGGCCACTGTATAATCAACTTCAGCCAATTTAACTTCAAGGGGAGATTGTCCCGCTGGAAAAGCACCAGCTACAGCGGCTACTTTTACTGGAGTGCCTTTTAATAAGGCTTTGGCTTGTGCCACAAAAGGAGGATAGATGCATACGGCGGCAGTAGCGGGAATATTTCTTTTTTCATCTTTAAAACTCAAAGCCTTCCAACACAATTCTTCTATTTTGGCTTTGTTATCGGAACCTTCCAACGTGGTAAGATCAATGACGTTTAATATAAATCTGTAAGCTTCAGTTTCAGTAAAGTGTTGTAATGGTTTGGCAGCATATTCGGCAATACGCGATTTAATTTCCATTTCACTGTATGGATAAGGTTCGTATGTTTTCATGGTTACATTTTTATTGTGATTGATATACTATTTTTTCTTTTTAAAGGAATCTATTCCTAATTTTAGAGAGAAAATGTGAGAGTAAAGAGCAATGGAGATGTCTCCAATATCGGTAAAGGCATAATCAATGGTTACAATATTTTTAATGCTTACACCTAATCCAAGATTAATTTGACAAGTGGTCTTTTTCTTTCCGTTAAAATCGGTTTCTTGTTGAAAATTTCCAATACCGGCACGAATAGACACGATTTTTTTATAAGCAAATTCCATGCCGAAATGAGGATCTATACTTATAAAATTACTTCTAATGAGTGTATTACGTTTCCCATCGAAAGTACAGTCGAGATCCAATGCAAAAGTGGCATTGAACCCTTTGCCTAAATTGACCTGTTTTCCAGCTCCTATCAGGAGTTTGGGCAAGGTAACGGAAAGGGTGTTTTCAGGAATTTCGTTACCGGTTTGTTCAAAAATTTCAATTACTTGATCGGAGAGAGAGTAGCTCCAAGCATTAAAAGTGGAGGTGGCATCACGCAACAGGGCTCCTACTTGCCAGCCTTTGTGTTGATATTGTAACCCGAAATCCAGTCCGAATCCCCAAGAACCGGCAAAATTACCGATTTTCCTACGGATGATTTTGGCGTTTCCCCCCAAAGACAATCCTTTTATTTTTTCAAAATTATAGGCATAACTGATCAAAAAGGCGTTATCGGCACTGGAAAAATAGGTAATTCTGTCATAATTAAGATTGCCCTCGTTGTCAATTAAATCTGTTGTATTCATGATATTATCTACCCCAAAACGAATATAAGTAATAGCTATGGTTGATTTATTGTCTATTTTATATCCGATTCCAGCATAGTCGTATTTGGCAATTCCGGCAAAATACTCGGCATGCATAAGCGATAATTGATAATTTTTATCCATTCTGCTTAAACCGGCAGGATTCCAGTAGGCGGAAGTAATATCGTCAGAAAGTGAAGTCATGGTATTGGACAGAGCCAATCCACGTGCTCCGATACCTAAAGAGAGAAATTCGTTGCTATATTTTGTGGTTTGAGAATAGACTATGTTTGTTATCATACAAGATAAGGCACATATTAAAAATATTTTCTTCATCTATACTATTTCTGTGTGAAACTAAAACGGCAAAAGTACAAAAAAATTATATCATTTTGTAATTCAAACGAGAGTAAGAATCAAACTGTTTTATCGTTTGGAAATATCAAACAATAGTAAGATCTTAGAAAAACGGAAGTGTTGGAATTTAATATTCAAAGCAATATCCGTATCCTGGACGAGTCACGATTATTTTATCGTAAACTCCCATTTTTTTGCGTAATCGGGTAATATGTACATCAACGGTTCTATCGCTAACAAACACTTCATCTGGCCATACTTTTTTCAATAAATCTTCACGACTGAAAACTTTATTGGGATTTTCAAGAAATAGTTTCAGTATTTCAAATTCGGTTTTGGTTAAGACGGTTTCTATTTGGTCAAAAGTTGCTTTTTTCTTAATTGTATCAAGCATAATCCCTTGATGCTTGATGATCTCTTTTTTTGTGATTGGTTCGGGGATGGCCGCCGTACGCCGTAATACGGCATTGACTCTTGCGACGACTTCTCTGACGGAGAAAGGTTTGCAAACGTAATCATCGGCTCCGATTTCCAATCCTTCGATGGTATCGTTTTCCGCACTTTTTGCCGTGCAGAAAATAATTGGAATATGGGC
>JAVWBZ010000283.1:1723-2201 GCA_036649255.1 Bacteroidales bacterium | reverse complement strand
CATAATGAATATGGAATTTATGCTCCCGATATTGCTATTCCCAGTGCGGTTGATACGATTATGGTAGACAAAGAGTTGCATCTTGAACAGTTGGCTTCCGACTTAAACACAGATATTGAAGAGATTAAAATACTGAATCCTCAGTACAAACGACTGGTGGTGCCAGCTTATACACAGCCTTATCCAATTCGTTTGAGAATGCCTGATGTGATTAAATACCTTGATATGAAAGATTCCGTTTATGCTTATCAGTACGATCGCTACTTTACTCCAATGAAAGTATATGCAGGGCAATTTACAGGTAATCCGGTGGCTTCTTGCGAATCTAAGAAAGTGTATCATTATGTGAAAAACGGTGAAACTATTTCTAAAATTGCGGCCAAATACGGTTTGTCTATTTATGAATTGAAAAAAATGAATAAACTGAGTAGTAATTATATCAAGGTAAAACAGCGCTTGTTGGTGGGATATGAATATA
>JAVWBZ010000283.1:0-1713 GCA_036649255.1 Bacteroidales bacterium | reverse complement strand
GGATTCCACCAATATCGTAACGGCGGTTCCGATGGAAGAAGAACCACCTAAAGATGTTGTTTATTATGTAAAAAAAGGAGATACCATGTCAGCCATTGCTGACCGTTATCATATCACAGCGCGCAAAATAGCGGATTATAATAAAATAGGGAATATCAATGCTTTGTCTATTGGCCAAAAATTAATTATACCAAGATAAAAAATGTAAAAAACCTGCTATGAAAACTTATAGAAAAGAACTTTTTTTTAATATTCCCACTCGTCGCGGGTTGGTCAATATTACGAGGCAAATACAGGATGCCATTGAAGAGAGTGGTGTGAAGGAGGGGATGATTTTGGTCAATGCCATGCACATTACCGCCAGCGTTTTCATTAATGACGATGAACTTGGTTTACATCATGATTTTGAAGTTTGGCTTGAAAAGTTGGCTCCTGAAAAACCCTATAACCAATATCAACATAACGGTTATGAGGATAATGCAGATGCCCATATCAAACGAACCATAATGGGCAGGGAGGTCGTATGCGCTATTACGAATGGAAAATTGGATTTCGGCCCGTGGGAGCAGATCTTCTATTTCGAATTTGACGGAATGCGGAGAAAACGTGTTTTAGTTAAGATTATAGGAGAATAGTATTACCTTACCAATTCAAAATTCATCTGTTTTTTCATTAAATCTACTTCTACAACTTTTACTTTTATTTGATCTCCAAATCGAAGCGAATTGCCATGATGAAGCCCTACCAATGTATAGTTTTCTTCGTCTATATAATAAAAATCATCGTCAAATTTTCGCATGGGGATCATTCCTTCACATTTTGACTCATTGAGTTCGGCAAAGATACCCCATTTTGAAATTCCTGAAATAGTGGCATCGAAAACCTGTCCTATTTTGTCACTTAAAAATTCGGCTTGCTTGTATTTAATAGAAGTGCGCTCAGCCTCCGTTGCTTTTTGTTCCATTTGAGATGAGTGTTTGCAATACTCCTCGTACTCTTCTTTGTTAACCGATGGTTTGCCAGCCAAGTAAGTGTCTAAAAGCCTGTGAACGATTAGATCGGGGTAACGGCGAATAGGAGAGGTGAAATGGGTATAATAGGGGAAAGCAAGGCCGTAATGCCCTATATTATTGGTAGAATAGATGGCTCTGGCCATAATTCTAACGGAAAGCTTGCTAAGCATGTCATATTCGTTACTCCCTTTCGCTTCTTCAAACATTTTGTTCATGGAGCCGGTGAAATTCTTACGTGAACCTGTTTTGATATCAAAACCTAATTTTTTTACGAAATTTTTAAACGTTTCCAGTTTTTCTCCGATTGGTTCATCATGGATACGATATACAAAGGTTTTGGGTGTTTGTTGGTGGTTGGTTTTTTTGCCTATTTTTTCCGCTACTTTTTTATTGGCCAATAACATGAACTCTTCCACTAAAAAGTTCGCATCTTTTTGTATTTTTAAATAGACCCCAATCGGTTTGCCGTGTTCATCCAATTTGAATTTTACCTCTTCCGTTTCAAAGTTGATGGCATTATTGTCGAAACGCTGTTTGCGTAAAACTTTAGCCAATTGATCTATTTGCAGGATGATTTCCGATAATTCACCGGTTTTATTTTCTATGATTTCTTGTACCTCTTCATAGGCAAAACGTCTATTGGAGTTGATTATCGTGCGTCCGAACCACTCTTTATGCACTTTGGCGGTGTCGTCAAGGT
>JAVWBZ010000282.1:0-2243 GCA_036649255.1 Bacteroidales bacterium | reverse complement strand
CCAAAAAAATAAGAGAGAAAATGTTGAAAATATAGAAGATTGAGATCTGTATTCTCAATAAAATTATAATAACATAACAAACATTCGCGTTACATATCTGTTTTAAACGGTAATCAAATATAAATTAACGAAACAAACGGTATGAATACAAAAATTCTTTGGGCGGATGATGAGATCGATCTTTTAAAACCACACATATTATTCTTGAACGCAAAGGGTTATGATGTTATTCCCGTTGTAAGCGGCAATGAAGCTCTGGAAGTACTTGAAAAAGAAATTATTGACATCATTTTTTTGGATGAAAACATGCCGGGACTTAGTGGAATTGAAACGATGAAACGAATCAAAACCATGAATCAGCAGATTCCTATTGTGATGATTACCAAGAGCGAAGAGGAGCATATTATGGAAGATGCCATCGGTTCGAATATTGCCGATTATTTGATAAAGCCGGTCAATCCAAATCAAATATTACTCTGTTTAAAAAAGAATATTGAGAACAAAAAAATTGTTTCAGAAAAAAGTACCATGGCTTATCAACAGGCTTTCAGAGGGCTTTCCATGAGAATTTCAGATAAGTTGTCTTTATTGGAATGGGAAAAACTATATAAAGAGTTAATTTATTGGGAGTTGGAATTGGAAAAGATAGAAGACGGTGGAGTGGCCGAAATTTTATCGAATCAAAAGGAAGAAGCCAACACTCAATTTGCCAAATTTATAGCCCATAACTATTTGGATTGGCTGAGTGGGAAAATCGAAGAAAAGCCTTCACTTTCTCATACTGTTTTGAAAGATAAATTGTTTCCTTTAATTTCGGAGAATAAACCTATTTTTCTTTTTGTAATTGATAATTTAAGATATGATCAATGGAAAACGATTCAGCCTTTTATTCACGATTATTATCATGTGGATCAGGAAGATATTTGTTACAGTATTTTACCCACGGCAACTCACTATGCTCGCAATGCTCTTTTTTCGGGCTTGATGCCCTCTGTGATTGCTAAAAAATATCCGCAACTTTGGTTAAATGAAAACGATGAAGGAGGGAAAAATCAATATGAGCAACAATTGCTGGGAGAATATCTTAAACGTTATGGGAAAAATGTAAAATATTCATTTTCAAAGATTTTAAATTTAGATTTCGGACGAAAGATTTTCGATAACCTTCATCAAATGATGCAAAATCCGCTCAATGTCATTGTATTTAATTTTGTGGATATGCTTTCCCATGCCAGAACAGACGTGGATATTATTCGGGAATTGGCGGAAGATGAAAAATCGTATAGAAGTGTAACGGCTTCCTGGTTTGAAAATTCCATTTTTTATGAAATGATCAAATATCTTTCTTCCAAAAAAGTTCCTGTTTTTCTTACCACCGACCATGGTGCTATTAAAATAGATAAACCCATTAAAATATTAGGAGATAAAAATTTAAACAGTAATTTAAGATATAAGGTAGGACGTAGCAATATGGACTATCCGATCAAAGATGTCTATGAAATAAAAAATCCTGTTGATGCTTTTCTTCCGCAGGAATCTATGACACAGCGTTTTATATTTGCCACTAAAAGCGATTTCTTTGCTTATCCCAATAATTACAACTATTATGTCAACTATTACAAAAACACCTTCCAACACGGAGGGATTTCCATGGAAGAGATGATGGTGCCTTTTATTAAGTTAATTCCGAAATAGATAACCAAAACGATTACAATTTATCATTGTCAACCAAAGCAAAAGAGAGGTTTCCCTGAGCACATACTTGATTATCCACACAGGCCTTGGTTTCTACAAAAAAAATCAAGGCTTTTTGTACGTTTATTCTGGCTGTGACCTCAATGGTATCTCCCGGTTTTACCTGTCTTTTAAACCTTACTTTATCAATACCCGTATAAAACGGGGTTCTTCCTTTCAGAAGATCCCCGATTAAAAGGCAACATGATTGGGCCATAATCTCACATAAGATAACACCCGGCACTACCGGATTTCCTGGAAAATGACCCTGTAAGAAAAATTCTTCACCTGTAACATGATACTTTGCATAGGCCACATCGTCTATGATATTGATTTCGTCGATCAATAGCATTGGCTCCCGGTGAGGAATAAAGGTTTTAATAATATCTCGATTCATAATTCTATAACTATTATTATTGACAATTTCTTAATGCAACACACCCGTTATGCCCTCCAAAGCCCAATGAATTGGATATGGCTAAATTAATATCCGCTTTTCTGGCCACATT
>JAVWBZ010000281.1:0-2261 GCA_036649255.1 Bacteroidales bacterium | reverse complement strand
CAATCAGTTCCACGGGAATCCCCAAAGGATAACGCACCAATACGGCCTGCATCGGGTGAAATTCCGCTATAGTGAGAATCGGTTCCTGAGGCGGAAGTGTGGAGATAAAATGTTGTCCTATTTCACTTTTACGTTCCATTTCTTCGATAGACATACAATATTTTAACTTACTCTTGGTATCGTAATGTTCTACTTGAGCATATGAAGAAACAAAAAAGGTTATAAAAACACCCCAACATAGGATTTTTTTCATTATCATTTTTTTAATTCGCAAAAGTACTATATATTTCTAATTTATTTTTTCACTCATGCAAATTACGAAAATTTAACATAAAATTCCCAGGAAAAGCACTATTTTTGCCGATTCAAACAACCCAAACAAGAAACCAATGCCACTAATTAAATCAATCTCAGGAATCAGAGGAACAATTGGAGGAAAAGTCGGAGAAAATCTTACTCCTGTTGATATCGTAAAATTCACTTCCGCTTTTGTCTCTTTTTTAAAGAAAAATGACTTGTCGAAACCTCTTTCCATTATTATAGGCAGAGATGCACGTATCTCCGGACAGATCATCAACCAGTTAGTATGTGCCACGTTACAAGGAATGGGGGTCAATGTAATAGATGTAGGTTTATCCACCACCCCCACCGTGGAAATGGCTGTGGTTCATCATCAGGCAGACGCAGGCATTATTCTTACGGCCAGTCATAATCCCATGCAATGGAATGCGTTAAAATTACTTAATCATAAAGGTGAATTTATCTCAGGAAAAGAAGCCATAGAATTGTTAGAAATTGTTGAAAGACAAGATTTTAATTATGCCAATATCAAAGAATTGGGAACTTCTGTTCAATATCAGAACGCTATTTCAGATCATATCGACAAAATTCTCAAATTAGATTTGGTAGATGTAGAAGCCATTACCCGATCCAATTTATCGGTTATGGTAGATTGTGTAAACTCCACAGGAGGAATAGCCATTCAACCTCTTTTGGAAAGATTGGGAGTAAACGATATAACATTACTATATGGAGAACCTACCGGCATATTTCCACACAATCCAGAACCTTTGCCCGAACATTTGCACGAAATATCCAATTGTATGAAGAAAGGAAATTATGATGTCGGTTTTGTAGTTGATCCTGACGTTGATCGCTTGGCTATTGTGATGGAGGATGGGGAAATGTTCGGAGAAGAATATACTTTAGTTGCTGTTTCCGATTATGTTTTACAACACAAAAAAGGCAATACCGTTTCTAACTTATCTTCTACAAGAGCCCTAAGAGATATCAGTCAAAAACATGGAGTTCAATACAATGCCGCAGCTGTAGGAGAAGTGAATGTGGTGGAAAAAATGAAAACTACCGATGCGGTGATAGGAGGAGAAGGCAATGGTGGCATTATCTATCCAGAGTTACATTACGGAAGAGATGCTTTGGTAGGTATTGCACTTTTTCTTTCTTACATGGCCAGATCAAAAAAAGATTGCGGTGAAATAAGAAGACAATATTCCTCCTATTACATTTCCAAAAACAAAATTGAATTAAAGCCGGAAATGAATTTGGCTAATATTCTCAATTATATTGCGGAAAAATATGTGGCATACGAAGTAAATAGACTTGATGGAGTTAAAATCGATTTTGAAGACAGTTGGGTTCATTTACGCTCCTCCAATACCGAACCGATCATCCGTATATATGCAGAAGCCGGCACGGAAGGAATGGCGGAACATCTTGCTAATAAAATCATGTTGGATATCAGGGAATTTATCAATTAAAAACCAACTTTAATTCCAAAATGTATCTTTCCCGTTTTAAATGAAATGGGATTGTTGAATTGTTTTCCTAATGCATAGCTCAGGTAAAACATGCCTGCTTTGGTATCGAATGAAAAACCAAGTCCAAAACCGTAGGGAGTATCGTGAATGTAATAGTTATTTCTTTTCTGTTCGTACCAAGCACCGTTAAAAAAAAGATTGAGATAGGATTTTTTTGCAAAAAGAAATCGAAGTTCGCTTGTTCCTATTGCATAAGAAGAAGCATAAATAGATTCTTCGTCAAAGCCTTGTAAAGTTGACATTCCGCCAATTTTAAAGAGTTCATTCAAATAATTTTCCTTTCCAAACAAAGTTCCTCCCTGTAATTTCAGTACCAATACCCATCTTTTATGCAAAGGAATATATCCGTCTATCTTGGAAACGATCCTATAGCGAACCGTTTGCATATCAACTCCTTCGTAGATAACGGGCTCCACTTTTCCA
>JAVWBZ010000280.1:0-2265 GCA_036649255.1 Bacteroidales bacterium | reverse complement strand
AATTTATGTCGCGGCATTGGTAGGGGCTTGTATAGGCTTTTATTGGTGGAACTGTTACCCTGCCCAAATTTTTATGGGCGATACGGGTAGCTTGACCTTGGGAGGTGTGATCGCAGTTTCTTGTATCATCATTAGAAAAGAATTGTTAATTCCTATTTTGTGCGGCGTCTTCTTAATTCAATCCATTTCCGTTATTCTTCAAGTCACTTATTTTAAATATACTAAAAAAAAATACGGAGAAGGAAAACGTATTTTCCTGATGTCTCCCCTCCATCATCATTATCAGAAAAAAGGAATGCACGAAGCCAAGATTGTGCAACGGTTTATTATCGTGGGAATTTTATTGGCAGTATTAACAGTAGTAACCCTTAAAGTTAGATAGCTATGACAAATCACAAACCGTTGGTTTATAATGTTTTTTCGGAAGAAAAAAGAGCTGGCTCCATGGCCGCTACATTAGCAGAACGTTTAATCAGTACGCGTAATGCAAACTTAAATGAATCACTTTCAGACTTTGAAGGGAGTGCCCATAAATTGGAATTGGTAAAAACTATTGAAGGAGTTGATTTTATCAATGATTCACGTTCCACCAATGTCAATTCTGTATGGTTTGCCTTGGAAAGTATGACCAAACCTATTACCTGGATTATGAACATCGATAAACTGGAAGATATTTCGGAAGATTTATTGGAGGTGGTTAATCAAAAGGTAAATAGAATTATTATACAAGGAGTTTATAATTTGGAAATATTTGATTTTTTTACCGGCTTAAACAAGGAAGTTCAATTTTCTATGAATTTGGAAGAGGCCGTTAGAAATGCTTATTATTCTTGTAAACAGGGCGATGTGGTGCTTTTTTCACCCGGAAATACCAGTAGCGGAATGTATAGAACGTATCGTGAAAGAGGTGATAAATTTAAAGATGCGGTAGCTCAATTGTAAAGTAAGTATCCATTACGTTTATAATATTTTCAAAATGGCAATAGAAGACAAACTTGGCAGATTTTCGTTCAAAGGAGATAAAATAGTGTTGATATTGACAATCTTGTTGTCGTTGATTTCAATATATGCTGTTTATAGTTCTACGGGAAGCGTATTGGCTCACTTTTTCCATTTGGGATTATGTTTTGCCGGAATGTTCGCTTTTTACTATATTGATTATAGTACCCTTTCCAAGTTTTCTCTGTTGTGTTTACTATTAGCTGCCGCTTTGTTGGTGATAACCTTATTGTCGGGGGGGAGTGCCAATCGTGGAATATCGCTTTTTGGGGTTCAGGTTCAAACTTTTTATTTTATAGGTTTTTTGGTCATTTTTTATATTTCCAAGTTTTTAGCTGTAAGAATTGTAAAAGATGAAGCGCTTTCCTTGAAAGAAACCCTCTATATTTTTGGCGTTGTGGTGGCTTTTTCGGGAGGGATGGCTCTTACTAACATGTCAACGGCCATTATCTTTTTTATCACAAGTTTGGTGGTTCTTTTTATAGGAAATGTAAAACTTCGTTATCTTTCCGTGCTGATGGGAATAGCCTTAATAGGAGTGTTGCTCTATATGAATACGGGAATAGGCCGTGGCAGTACTTTTAAAAATAGATGGGAATACTATATTACCAATAATAATGATCATGGATACGGCGATCAAATGATTTTAGCAAAGGCGGCTATTGCCCGTTCGGGACTCACTCCGGCCGGTCCGGGACAAGGAGTCATTAAACACCGGCTTCCGGAAAGTGAAACCGATTATGTATATGCAACAGTTTTTGAAGAGATGGGCGCGGGAGTGGGCATTCTAATACTTTTTTTCTATTTGGTACTGTTTTATAGAGCATGGAAAATTGCCCAAAATAGCGAAGGCCCCTTTGGAATGCTACTGGCCATGGGAATTGGATTTTGGTTTAGTTGCCAGGGGTTGGTTCACATTGGAGTCAATTGTGAATTATTGCCAGCCACAGGACAAACATTGCCTTTCATTAGCCGCGGAGGAGCCTCTTTGCTCTTTTCCGGGATAGCTGTTGGCATCTTGCTGAATATTAGTAAACAAAAAGCTTGAAAGATAAGCCGATCTTGCCGGGTAATGAATTATATGGCTATTCAACCCAATGAGTTTGGCCGTTCTCTGGTATTTATTTCGGATAGTATGTACCAAGCCCGACCCTGAGCCGGAAGTGAAATTGTGATAGGAAGCAGAGAAAGGAGGGCTGGTAAAGAGTGCGAAGCAAATAGGCCACGAAGCCGAGAGGCGAAGGGGCACCTCCCCCCAAAAAAATG
>JAVWBZ010000279.1:0-2272 GCA_036649255.1 Bacteroidales bacterium | reverse complement strand
TGTGCTGCGACGATTCGTCGCGTTTTTTTCGAGTTCGGCCGACTGTTGATGAGGGCTGGCGTGGCGGGAGCTGCGTGCATGTGCACCGAAATTATTTAATGGAACATAAAACGTATGATAAAAGTGGATATGGAATTCCCGTACTGACCTATGAAGAGATGGCCGGAATGCTATTGGGATACGATCCTTGGCAGTTAGGACTGCAATTACATCAGGTTCAATGTGAGAGATTAATGGATAAAATAGGAATTGCTTACAATTCGGATGAGAAATATAAAGGAATCTCCGGAAAAGTGTTGCCTAATCCTGATAAACCTACAGTTTTAAAAGTTTAATATTATAACTATATGTATAATTTCCTGTCACATCCCTTTCTGTCGGATGAAATAAAAAGGGAAATAAAATAACAGACAATGAAACAAATCGCAATTATAGGAGCTGGGGCAGCTGGTATGGAAGCTGCTTCCATTTTGAGTAAGCAAGGTGTGAAAGTTCATCTTTTTGAAAAAGAAAACCATGTGGCTGAAAATATTGCCAATAAAGCTTTTCTTTTTCCCGATTTTTCCAAGGCAGCCGATTTGGTGGAAGAGTTGAATAACAACTTGAAAACCTCTGAAGTAGATCTTTATCTTGGTTCGAAAATTGTTGGCATGGAAAAAGAGAATAAACAATGGAATTTAAAAGACAACCAAGGGCGTGATTATACGGTAGATGCCGTGTTGTTAGCTTCAGGTTACAAGCCTTTTGATGCAAAGAGAAAGGAAGAGTTGGGATACCGCATTTACAACGGTGTGATTACTTCACTGGATTTGGAGGGGATGATTATGGCGGGAAAAATAACCAATTCAATGGGAGAAATGCCTAAAAAAGTGGTCTTTTTACAATGTGTGGGTTCACGTGATGAGAAATCGGGAAACCATTATTGCTCGAAAGTGTGTTGTGTAACGGCTGTAAAACAGTCAATAGAACTTCGCAAGATGCTTCCCGATGCCGAAATCTTTATTTTTTATATGGATTTGCGCATGTGGGGACAATCGTTCGAAGAGATGTACCGTAAAGCGCAGGAAGAATATTATATTCGTTTTGTAAGAGGTAGAATTTCAGAAGCAGCCACCACATTTGATGGAAAAATTCAGATTAAATCCGAAGATACATTGGTAGGAATGCCTCTAAAAATGACAACCGATTTATTGGTGCTGATGGTAGGTATGGAAGCTTCTGATGAGACCAAACAACTTGCCAAGAATTTAGGAATCCAAGGTGAATATGGTTTTATGGAAAGTAAAGATCGTTTCTTGAACGACAATATTACTTCTCAAGAAGGATTGTTTGTGGCAGGTTCCTGTAAACGCCCTATGAGCATTGCCGATACTTTGAACGATTCCCGTTCGGCTACTGTGGCAATTATGGAGTATTTAAAATAACCTATACATATTTATTGCCGAAATCAAGTTGAACATCATTTACGTATTGGCGTATTTGTTGTTCATCTTCTTTTTTACAGATTAATAACATGTCGTCTTTTTCTACTACGATGTAGTTGTCGAGACCTTGTATAACCACAATCTTGTCTTTGGGTACATCAATGATACAATTTGTTGAATTGTAAGTCTTTATTTTTTTACCGATAATGGCATTCCGGTTTTCATCTTTTGCCCTGATATCGTATAATGAACTCCAGGTCCCTAAGTCAGACCAACCAAAATCGGCCGCATATACATTTACATTTTTGGCTTTTTCCATTACGCCATAGTCAATGGAAATATTTTTGCAAATCTGGTATATTCTATCTGCAAAATCTTTTTCGGCAGGGGTGTTATAAAGTCCCTCTCCCTGTTTAAATAGGTCGTCCACTTCTGGCAAATGCTGATGAAAAGCCGATAGGATTGAGTTTAATGACCACATGAAAATTCCTGCATTCCAAAGAAAATCACCGCTTTCGAGAAACTGTTTTGCCATTTCCAACTTGGGCTTTTCCGTGAACATTTTAATACCATAGATAGATTTATTTTCTTTATAAACCTTATCTTCATTATATTGAATATAACCGTATCCCGTATTGGGATGAGAAGGTTGAATTCCGATAGTCAATAACCAGTCGTTTTTAGATACGGCTGCCATTCCTTTTGAAATAATATCAATGAACAGATCTTCTTTCAAAACATTATGATCGGATGGTGCCACTACCACAATAGCGTCTGGATTCTTCTGTTTGATTTTATAATTGGCATAAGCAATGCAAGGAGCCGTATTTCTGCGGGAAGGTTCCAAT
>JAVWBZ010000278.1:0-2296 GCA_036649255.1 Bacteroidales bacterium | reverse complement strand
CTTTAGGAACAGGCAATGACTGGGGAAAAAGTCATCATTATCCAAAATCATATCTTGATTTTTTCTCTTTTTTTATGGAAGGACAATTTCTATCTCACGATGTAGGATTGATCAATTCGATGGAAAAAAATCGTTTGATTGACTTTCGATATTTCATTAATATAGCAGGTTTTTGTTTTGATGCGGAAGTCGTGCAACAAACGTTGAAGATAAAACGAAAAATAATTGCTTCTAAAATATATCTTTTTAATCTCTTAAAAGTACTTCTAAAACACCACTACCAAAATATTCAACTTATCTCTCCCGACTTTGATATTTCCGGAAAGATTTTTACCATCGCAGTTGGAATTTGCCAATACAATGGAAACGGGATGCGTCAAGTTCCGATGGCAGACCCAACCGACGGCCTTTTAGACGTCATTATTATTCGCAAGCTTCCTATTCATAAAGCATTAAAAAATGTAAAAAATCTTTATACGGGTACCCATATAGGAAAGTTAAAAGAAATTGAAGTATATCGAACCAACACATTAGAAATCAAATCAAAATCACCTATTTTGGGAGAAGTGGAAGGTGAAATGCTTACAACAGGTAATTATAAAATTATGATGATTCCCCAATCTGTAAATATGTTGATTCCCCCTGCAACAAAAAAGTAAATTTATTGTTTTGAACAATGTTTCCTTAACTTTAACGTTAACAAAAAAAATAAAACTGTGCAACCTATTATTATTGCAGGTCCATGCTCGGCAGAAAGTGAAGAACAACTTTATTGTACAGCTCAACAGCTCTATGATCATTTATTATTGTCATCTCATAAATTATCTTATTTCCGTACCGGAATTTGGAAACCCCGAAGTCGTCCCAAAGAATTTCAAGGTGCTGGCAAAGCCGCCTTACCTTGGTTAAATAAAATCAATCGAGATTTCGGCTTTCCCATTTGCGTTGAAGTAGCCTCTCCGGAGCATCTGCACGATTGTTTGGAAGCCGGTATTAAAACTGTTTGGATAGGCTCCCGCACAGCCGTTAATCCCTTTGTTGTACAAGAACTGGCAGACACTGTAAAAGGAGAAGAAATAACCGTTTTAGTAAAAAATCCCATAGTTCCCGATTTAAAATTATGGATCGGCAATATTGAACGATTTTTAAATGCCAGCGTTAAAGAGGTTATAGCTATTCATCGCGGATTTTCGGAAAAGAACGAACGGGTATATCGCTATCATCCCATGTGGGATATTCCCATCGAATTAAAAGTACACTATCCCGACATTCCGATTATTTGTGATCCGTCACATATTTCAGGAAATAAAAAACACATTGCCCAAATATCACAAATAGCATTAGACTATGGATTCAACGGTTTGATGATTGAAACCCATTATCGTCCCAAAGAGGCTCTTAGCGATGCCCGTCAACAAATTACGCCCATTGAATTGACACATTTGCTTGCTCACCTTTCGTTCAAATCAACACTCACTTCCCCTGCCGAAAATGAACTCCGAAAACAAAGAAATTTAATTGAAAACATTGATACTCAAATCAGTGAGCTTCTTCACCAACGGATGAATGTAGTAGATATCATTGCCCAGATTAAAATCAAAAACAATCTTCCAGTAGTACAACCCAAACAATGGAACAAAGTGGTACAAACCTATACGGATCAGACAGAAAATGACATAAAATACAAAGATTTTATACAAAAATATTTGGAATTACTCCACCAATCTTCTATTGAAAGACAACGAAACGATTGATAACCATTTATATACATTTATTATGAATCATCATTTATACGAAGAAGATAACAACTCTCGCAATAACCGTTTTCAAACTTTTTTATTTATTATCATTGCTTTTTTATTGGGAATTTCAGTAACCCTGTTTTTACTGCCTTCCAGAAAAAAAGGGCTCTCCAATGCCCAAGTTGAAAAGTTTAATGAAGTAATGGAATACATTAATAACTACTACGTTGACACCGTTGATAGCGATCAATTATTTGAAGAAGCGATCAACTCCATGTTGCAAAGCCTGGATCCTCATTCCACTTATGCCAATGCAGTGGACAACAAATCTATGATTGAATCCTTGGAGGGAGCTTTTGAAGGAGTAGGAATCCAATTCAATATTATGAACGATACCGTTATGGTAGTGGGCACTGTCACCGGAGGCCCTTCCGAAAAAGTGGGTATTAGAGCTGGCGATCGAATTGTTTCCGTGGATGAAAAAAATATTGCTGGAACAGGAATCGACAACGAAATGGTGATCAAATTGTTACGTGGCAAAAAAAACACCAAGG
>JAVWBZ010000277.1:1434-2307 GCA_036649255.1 Bacteroidales bacterium | reverse complement strand
TTTCCCTGATGATTCCGGCCCATAAATTTCAATGACTCTTCCTTTCGGCAAACCTCCAACGCCCAAGGCAACGTCCAGACTGATAGAACCGGTTGAAATCACTTCAATGTTTTCTATCGGGGTGTCGCTTAAGCGCATAATAGCACCTTTACCGAAAGTTTTTTCAAGTTTTTCCAAAGTTGAGTTTAGCACTTTGAGTTTTTCTGCGTTCATTTTTTCATTTTCCATAACAGTATATTTTTTGGTTAAACAATGTACGAATTGTATTATTTCTCTGCTTTTTTTATCTCTTTTTGTAATTTTTTTGGCAGATTGTCAACGCAATGGTGACATTTCATATCAAGGGTGTACATACGACCGATGCAGTAGTTGGAATGTTTACATTCGCTGCGAGTAACGGTTTCGTCTTGAATTTTTTTGATGAAATCCGTATCATGTATTAAAACACGGGCCATCTGGAACGCAATAAACCCTTCTTCTAAAACTTCTTCCATATTTTCTTTCGATAAAATACCTCCCACATAAATCAACGGTATCTTTAATTCTTTTCGGAATTTCTTGGCTGTTTCCAGGAAAAAAACTTCTTTATAAGGAACGGCAGGAATAACCCATTTCCCAAACATTCGGATTCCCATTCTCAACCACCAGAATTTCCAAATATTCATATAATGAGCCAACGTTTTATAAGGCATGGCACCTCGCATAACTTCCATCGGAGCTTTGCTTACAAAACCAGCGGTAAGAACCAAAGCATGAACTCCTAAACGTTCCAGTTCCTGAGCTACTTTGATACATTCTTCTTCGTGCATCCCACTTTTAAATCCGTCGTACATATTGGTTTTTACCACAATGGCCATGTCATCTTTGGCTACT
>JAVWBZ010000277.1:0-1424 GCA_036649255.1 Bacteroidales bacterium | reverse complement strand
CTCTTTGATAACCAATTGCATAAAACGCATTCTGTTTTCAAGAGATCCGCCGAATTGATCTTTTCGATGATTGGTATAGGGAGACAAAAATTGACTGATTAAATAGCCGTGCCCGGCATGTATTTCAATACAGTCGAACCCCGCCTTACGCGCTAATTTAACGGCATTTCCAAAATCTTTTACTAAATCGTAAATCTCTTTTTCTTTAAGTTGTCTTACAAAAGTAGGAGAATATAAATTAAAACCGTTTGATGCCCCTACCGGCATTTGACCGCAAGTATATGAATGAGTCATATTTCCGCAATGTCCAATTTGAATAGAGACTTTGGCTCCCTCTGTATGAATGGCATCGGTTAATTTTTTGAGATCGGGAATAATTTCTTCTCTCATCCATAGTTGTCCATTGAATGAAACTCCGCTACGATTTACGGAAGCATACGCGATGGTAGTCATTCCGATACCGCCTTTTGCCACTGCTGTATGGTAATCAAATAAATCTTGAGAAGGTTTATTATCATAGCACATGTTTTCAAATGCTGCTGAGCGAATTGTTCTATTTTTCAATGTAATAGGTCCTATTTGACAAGGTGTAAAAATTTTTGATTCCATTATTTTAATTTGATAATTATGTTAAATTCTTAATCTGTTAAATATGTTAATATATTGAGTAGGTTTGTTCTGAAATCCAACTTTTTTAGCTGGCAAAGGTACATCATTTTTTTTATTATTTTATTTTACAATTTATGTTGACTAAATCTTTTTTAGTCATGAACTGATTTCGGCTATCTTTTTCTAAATTATAAAAGAAGGTTTGCTTTTATCTTTTGTTTGCCAACAAGATGATAGAAATGTCGGTTATTTACGAGACTTGTACTAATAAAAAAAATGTATCTTTACCGCCTTATTGTCGGAATGACATTATTTTGATAATCAATTATTTGTACTAATAAAAAAAGAGTGTTTCATGATGAATTACGATTTAATAGTGATCGGGAGTGGTCCCGGAGGTTATGTGGCAGCTATCAGAGCCAGCCAATTAAATATGAAAGTAGCCATTGTAGAACGTGCAGAATTGGGTGGTATTTGCCTTAACTGGGGATGTATCCCGACCAAGGCTTTGTTGAAATCGGCTCAGGTTTATAAATATACAAAACATGCGGCTGAGTATGGAATCAAGATTGAAGGTGAAGTAACCCCAGATTTTGAAGCAGTAATAAAAAGAAGTCGTAATGTTGCTGATATGATGAGTAAAGGAGTGCAATTTCTTCTTAAAAAAAATAAAATTGAGATAATCAATGGTTTTGGGAAAATTATCAAAGATAAGAAAGTGGAAGTTACCAAGGCCGATGGAACCGTTGAACTGTTTGAAGCCTCTCATATTGTGTTGGCCACGGGGGCTCGTTCAAAAAATTTGCCTCATATTG
>JAVWBZ010000276.1:0-2313 GCA_036649255.1 Bacteroidales bacterium | reverse complement strand
GTCAGTTGCAATTTCCACAAAAATATCTATGATAGGCTTGGCCTAAATTGTATCAATTGCAGTACTTTCAATATGACTGATACGAATGAAAAATCCTTGGGTAAAACATTTTGGAGTAATGCATATTTTCATACCAAACAAGCCAATATGATTTATGTGCCGTCAAGAAAATGGGAAAAAGTTTCCATGATTCTTCCAGCGTCATTTCGGACAATTTTTTTCATAGATTTATTCTCTAAATTTCATGTTCCCTTCTCCGCTCCGCCAAAAGCTTACATCGTCAAACTTATATGATCGATCTCATTCGTATCAAACGCTGATCGTCATCACATCTTTCAGATTATATTCTGTTTTTGTAAAATACCAGTGTAATTTTGACAAAAATATCTTTATTAGAAAGCGTTGCAGGGTATTGGCAATAAGCGTTTCTCCCTCAAGCCCTCACACATCCCACCAAATTGTGACGCTCCAATGCCACTTGATGGTAACCACCGCTGCTGTCCAACAAATACGTCTTTTCATATTCGGTCTGCTATAGAAACGCAATGACCTGTATGGTTTCGTTTGATCATAAATTAATGAAAAACCGTTCCATACAAGTCAAATCGTTCGTGACCTAAAAATTAATCGACAGGAGCTTATATTTTCTTGCAAAAGCCAGTGTCAACCTATAAAACATCTTGGATGAAGTCGTATTTCCGTGCAGAAATAGCAACGACATTCCATTGTCCTGTTCCTCACACCAACATGATTTTCCTTTATCAGTAAAATAGGGTGTCATAACTCCTTACGGCAAAATGTTTTAATTGTTTTATGCGAATAACATACACTATTTTCTTACTCTTCATATTTCCAGGTGTATGTTATATCATCTAACAACTCTGATAGACCTATTTTTTATTTTAACTCTTCTCACTTAAAATTCATTACGTCAAAAAGCCAATAGCCATGCCTTTTTTCAGTTGATGAGGGCATGGTAACTGTTGGAATAAGAACGATGTTTAATCTATTTGTGAAGCAACATATTCCGTAAGTTTCCCCAAACAGGTAACATAACTGCCAAATTCATTATCATACCAACCCATAATTTTGGCATGGGTTACCGGAATGTTAATGTCTTGAAGATCTTTGATGCCACATGAAGCCAATATCTCCGAAGGAACTTTCAGGAATCCCGTTCGGGTATGAATCTCTTTTCCTTCAATTACAATGGCGGCAGGAAATCCGAGTAAATCCATCGAAACATTTTGCTGCATGGAGAAATGGAGCAATCCTTTTTGTTCTCCGCTGGAAGCTTTTTTATAAAGATCTCTGATATAATCGCCAGTAATGTATGGCTGACTATTTTCATTCAATCTTGAATTAAATGTAATATTTAATGCAATCAAGGATACCGTACTGGTAGGGATTCGAATAGAATCAGCCATAAATCCAAAATGAACAATCTCCGGAATTACTTTTTCCAAAGTTTTAGCTGCACCTGTAGAAGAAAGAATGATATTATTCAACACAGATCTATTTTTTCTAAGATCAGAAGCTCCTTTTGCGGGTACCGAATCCAACACACTTTGGGTATTGGTAGCAGCGTGAACCGTTGACAAGGAAGCTGTTAATATATGATTGGTTTCTTTATTTTCCAACAAAGGTTTGATCATATGAGCCAAACCCGTAGTTGTGCAGCTAGCAGCTGAAATAATATTATGTTGAAGCGGATCAAAAGAGGTATGATTGATCCCGTAAATAAGCGTTGGGCAATTATCTACATCAAGGAAATCGGTTTTTTTAATCTTGAAGGGAGCACTGGCAATTACTTTTTGAGCACCGGCTGTAAGATGTCCCATAATACTTCCCTTGGGATCGTTTGCATCCACGGAAGGGTCCAGGAATTTTCCCGTACAATCCACAACCACTCTCACACCTTCCTTTTTCCAGTTTATATCTTTCGGATTTCTCTCTTTATTTAAAACTTTAACAGGAAAGCCATCAATTTCAATCACTTGATTTTCAATATCCGTAATTTCAATCTTGCAGGTTTTACCAGTTCTACCATATAAAAAATGGTTCAATGAACCATAGGTCGAATCGGTTGTGATAGATTGAATCAAATCATCCAAGTTCTTACCTACTTCACGTCCCACATTGAGTACAATTCCATCAAATTTTTTTGAAATCAAATGATGCCAAAGGGTTAGTTTTCCAATACGACCTGACCCATTAATCCCTAAAAGTTTTTTTTCGTTAATGTTGATAATCATAATAATATATTTAAACTGAATAAAATAATGACTTAAAATTCTTCCGTTTTAACGGGAT
>JAVWBZ010000275.1:0-2317 GCA_036649255.1 Bacteroidales bacterium | reverse complement strand
AAAAAATAAAAAAAAAACGAATGAAAAATATTTATCTTTTTCATTGGAGATATTACTCATATTCAATTGTTAGACAGCCTTTTTTCAATGTTTCATCTGTTTTAAATTTTACATCCTTGAAAATTGTTTCTAATTTATTTCTATTTTGGCTATAATAACCAATAGCAGCATTAATTTGTTTAGGAGATACTCGAATTATAATTTTTTCTTTTTTATCTTGATTTATTTTGCTAAATATTAATTCTTCAAATAGAGAAGTCAGAACCAATTCCCTAAAAGAGATATGAAAAGGGCCTGCTACCAAACTACTGCCAGTTAGGAGACCTTCAGAGGGATGCAATCCCATTCTTAAAATGGTAATATGATGGAAAGTGAAAAATTTTAGTAATTCTTTGCTCCACCGTACAGCTTCTTCAAGACTTAAAGGAGTATATTGCCCAGCAAGATATAATTTTTCCAGATCAGTATCTTTAATAACCAAAGTGGGATAGATACGTGTATAATCTGCCTTAAATTTGGCAATTGTTTTGGCTGTGAGCATCGATTTTTCAAAAGAATCTCCGGGTAATCCTACCATCATTTGTAATCCTAATTCAAAACCATATTGTTTGATGAGGACAGAAGCTTGTTCTACTTCTTCCACTGTATGGCCTCTTCCAGATTTTTTAAGTACTTCATTATCTAATGATTGTGCTCCCAATTCGATTGTTCGAACACCATATTGTTGAAGATTGTCTAATATGTCAGCATTGATGTAATCGGGGCGTGTGGAAAGTTGGATGGATTCTATCTGACCACTTTTCAGGTAAGGCTGTGCTATTTTCAAGTAACGGGTCTGCTCCTCAATGCTCATTCCGGTGAAACTTCCGCCAAAAAAACCGATTTTCTTGATCCCTTCCTTTGGAAAAGTGGCAAGATATTTTTCTATAATTCCGACTGCTTCTTCAGGTTGAGGAATTTCTATTTGCGAAGCAATATTATATTGATTACAATAAATACAACGAAAGGGGCAAGCCTTTTCAGGAATGAATATGGGAATGGTACGGAACAATGGTAGAACTGATTTTAAATACTATTGTAATAAACTTAAATATTGATGAATGGTTTTTTCCAAGCCTAAATACAAGGCATCGCATATAAGTGCATGACCAATAGATACTTCTAATAAGTTGGGGAGTTGCTGATTGAAATATTGAAGATTGAACAGAGAAAGATCATGCCCGGCATTGAGTCCAATTCCATGTTTTTCAGCTTCCTGAGCAGCCAAGATAAAATCTTGAATGGCTTTTTCCGGATGAGAAGGATAGTGAGCTGCGTAACTTTCGGTGTAAAGTTCCACACGATTGGTCCCCGTATTTTTGGCATGAACCATCATTTCAGGATTAGGATTAACAAAGATGCTGGTGCGGATGCCTGCTTGTTGAAAATCTTTTATAATATTAGTTAGAAAATCTTTATAAGTAATGATATCCCAACCGGCATTAGAAGTAAGAGCTTCCGGTGGATCTGGAACCAACGTAACTTGGTTAGGTTTTACCTTGAGTACCAATTCTATAAAACTATCGGAAGGATAACCTTCAATATTAAATTCCGTCGTAACAATTTCTTTAAGATCATAAACATCCTGATAACGGATATGACGGCCATCGGGACGCGGGTGAACGGTAATTCCTTCCGCGCCGAACTTTTCACAATCTTTGGCTACTTTTAACAAGTCGGGCATATTTCCCCCGCGGGCATTGCGTAAAGTGCCAATTTTATTAATGTTTACACTGAGTTTCGTCTTCATTTTGATATCTTTTAATCTTTTTGATTCTTAGTTTTCTTAACCAGATGGGCAGTACTATCAATCCTATAAATAGATAGGGATAATAAGAAATAGCACGCCATAATAACGCCACAGCAGCTTGCAAATTGGCAGGAAACTCGTTTCCGAAGAAAGCGGCAAAAGAGATTTCGGCCACTCCACTTGCACCAGGTGTGGGGCTGATCAATAAAATAACCCACATAACCAATTGTTTGGCGTAGATTGTAATCTGCTGGCCAAAATGGAAGGGCATATCCGGATTGAGTGCTAAAATAAGGCAGTTCAGTACCCAAAAGCGGGCAGTCCAAGAAAGAAAAGTGGCAAAAGCTGCTTGAAACCAATAATAGAATGATTTTCCTTTTAATTCTTTGGAGGTGATGATAATTTCATCGCCTGTTTTAGCAGCTCCGGTACGCCATTTCTGTAAAAATGGAATGGAAAAGAGGGCCACTAATAATTTTTTAACGCCTTGAGGAGCGATAAAAACCCCCACGAGAATGATAGAAGTGA
>JAVWBZ010000274.1:0-2326 GCA_036649255.1 Bacteroidales bacterium | reverse complement strand
CTTTTTTCTTTATGGAAATTTTCTCTCCCCAAAAAAAAGTTTGGTTAATACTTAAATCCTGATATAAAGTTACATTTATTTTTTATTGCTAATTCTCCAATTTCGATTTCATTCAAGAAATTTTATTGCAAAACTTTTTGAATGCTCCCTTATAACTGCCTCTCTTAATATCCAAAAATCATCATACTATTGGTCTATTATTGAAATTAGCTTTTCATTCCATCAGAAGTCAAAATTGTTATATATTTTTAAATCACGGTTTGACGAAATTTGCCCTTGTTCACCTCTTGTGAAATTTTCGGTAGTCACTTAATTTTATTTATTTTTTCTTTAACCCATTAATTTCTAAATAAATATATTCAAACGATTGTTTTATTTGGTTTTTTTATTGTCTCTATTTCGTTTATACCTCCACTACTTCTACTTTTTAAGTTGGGCTATCCATAGAATTCATTATCGGTTGAAAACAAATAACGGCGAGAATTTACTTTTGTGAAAATTATCACGATTGTATTGATAAATGCTTGATTTTTAACTCTTTTTATGGGTGATAGTGGATGGGCGTAAAGTGCGAAAGGCTTCTCCAAAATAAAACGTTAGATCGGAGGCAATGAGACTTTCTACAGATTCGCCTTTGGTAAGGGCAATATCGCCTGCTAATCCATGAATGAAAGGGGCTAACAGAGCAGCTATGGGAGGGGGATATCCGCCGGCAAGTAAAGCCAAGAGCAAACCTGTTAGTACATCTCCACTTCCAGCAGTGGCCATTCCGGCATTTCCCGTTGTATTAAAAAACAATTTTCCGTCGGGCATGGCTATTACAGAATGCGCTCCTTTTAAAATAACGATGACTTCGTATTGAGTGGCGAATGCTTTTACTTTGCGCAACCGATCGAAGTCATGTTCGGATTTACCCGATAGCCTTTCAAATTCTTTGATATGAGGAGTTAAAATAGAATATTTGGGGAGGTAAGTAAGCCAGGTTTTACTTTCAGCTAAAATATTCAGCGCGTCGGCATCCAAAATAATGGGAGATTGTATTTCGTCAAGAAGATTTTTCAAAGCTCCTGCCGTTGCCTGATGCGTTCCCAGTCCTGGACCAACCGCAATGGCTGAAGTGGAGGAGTGTTTTTCCAAATCAATAAAACTAAAATGTTGTTCATCTTTGTCAATGCTTAAAATCGCTTCAGGAATGGCAACGGGAAGAAATTGTGCAACCTTTGCGGGAGTATGTACTGTAACTTTGCCGATACCACCCCGTAAAGCACCAATAGCCGATAAAAAAGCGGCACCAGGCATGTTGACACTACCCGCAATGAGCAGGCCATGGCCCTGAGTCCCTTTGTGTGCATATTGATTGATCGGGTGGAGGAAAGGTAAAAGCAACTCTCTTCTTATTAGATGATAAGGTGTAAAGTTTGCCGATTCGGGAGGCAGTTGCAGACCTATATCTAAAATAGAAATTTCTCCTGTATATGAATAGGTTTCGGGAAGCAGGTAAGCCAATTTATAAAATTGGAATGTGAAGGTACGATGTGCTCGTATCACGGTATTGTTTTGCGGAGTATGCTCATCAAGATAGAGCCCAGATGGAACATCTACCGCGATGACATATTGTTCGGAATGATTGATTGAGGTAACTGTCTTGGCAAAAATATCTGTTAATGGCCTCGACAATCCAATCCCGAAAAGTGCATCAATGATGAGAGAGTCGACTGGAAAGGAAATGAGCGTATTCTCTTCGAAAGAGAGGGTAGAAGTGTTGCTTGTTTTAAAACTCAACTCTTCCCAACGTTTCAGGTTTAGATTAAATTCATTGGAGGTATGTGAATTGGAAGCAAGACAAAGTACCACGTTTGTCCGATAGCCTTTGACAGCCAATAATCGGGCAATTGCCAGACCGTCTCCTCCATTGTTTCCCGGTCCGCAAAAAACGAAAATTTCGGAAAAAGCTTCCAAATCGGTTGTTTGTTCTAATTCGTTTACAAAGGCTTGTCCGGCTCGTTCCATCAACTCAATGGAAGTAATTGGTTCGTTTTGCATGGTGAACCTTTCGCTTTCACGGATATTTTCGACCGAAAGAATAGAATTATTCATACAAAACTGTTTTGATGGTTTATCTGAGTCTGTCTGCGGCTTTTACCTTTTTTTCGTCTTTTTTGGTGGCTCTATTGGCCAAAAAGAGACATACGGCAGGGATAATGAAAACCATAATCCAATAATTGAAATTAAAAAAATCGTCGGGTCTCATTAAACCTTTTCTTACAAAGATTACATCTGGGAAAATATAGATCATTAACATGATGGCAATCAGGAAAATAATCAT
>JAVWBZ010000273.1:0-2332 GCA_036649255.1 Bacteroidales bacterium | reverse complement strand
AAAGACCACCTTTATCGAACGAACCACCTGCTACATATAATTTATTTTGATGAACTGCAATATGGTTATAATCGGTAGCTCCACTCAGTGTTGTTTGTTCCAACTCACGATTGGTTGCATTAAGTACATCCACATATCCAGCAAAAGGATCACCTTTTACATGCCAGGAGACATAAGCTTTTGTATGATAATAGAAAATAGAAGTCGCTGAGATATTAGTAGTAGGAGGTGCCAAAGAAGCAATCATATCTAAACGATAATTATTTTCCGGAGCAGAAGGTATTCCCATGGCAGCGTGACAACCGTTGGCCGGAATATAGATGTTTGGATTATTGATGATTACATTCGAATTCCATAATAATGCCGCATTGTCCTCTCCAGAATGATTGGTAAACGTATTCATTTTGATATTCAACCATCCTATAAACATATGTTCCACATTGAAAGTATGAATAATCAATTTATTCAAATCCAATCCGGCATATTCATTTCCTTGACATTCTATGCGCGTAGTGTAATGATTCATTTCCAAAGTATTCGTTTCTATGAATGCTCCGGAAGCGATCATCACTTTTGCATTTTGTTTCAAATCAATTTTACTGGCTGAAACATATTGATGTACTTTAATTTCACTATTATTATCAAATACGATGGTTCCCAACACATTGGCACAACCGCCGAATTCAACTTTCGAATCATTATTTGAAATAAGAGAAGAGGCATTAAATGCACCAGCAACATATAATCTTCCGCCGATTTCAATATTTGAAACGGTTAAAACAATGTCAAACTGAATAGAACAATTTCTATTCAGTTTGACATTGTTTTTAAATTCAATATCACCATAAGCATAAACAGTCAATCCTGTTGGAATAATAGCCATATTAAGCTTTAAACGGCCTCCCGGCATCACATAAACAGTAGCTGAGTTGCCGTATATATTTTTGACATTCAGTTCTCCTGAAATATAGTAAAGTGTATGTCCAGAGCTCATATTAATGTCATCCAAATTAAGTACAGAACCAGCAGGTAAATGATATACATTACCTGCTGTAACTGAATTTGGTTGGTATTGATTATTCAGCACCATTGCATTAGCCGGAATTGTAGGCAACTCTTTTTTATTCATCTTCTTCATCTTAGAAGAATTATATAATTGGGATATACTTTCATACGTTTCGCCAATTGTGCTTTGTCATTATTGATGACCAAATTTCCTCTTTCATTGACCGTAGGGTCTTTTTCACAAGAAGTATTAAAGAAGCCGTAAATAAGCCAATTAAAGCAATACCGATATAATTTAAAACCGTTTTTTTCATCATTAATATTTTAAAACTTCACATTCGTTAAATTCCGAACACACTCATAGAGGTGGTGTTGTTTTAAAAAGCATCATCTGTTACAATTTCCAACCCTTTTTTTCCGTAAGCAATAAAGATTAAATTATCTTTTTTGGCAACAAAATTAGCAGAAGGTAATATACCTGAAGTTTCGTGAATATATCTTTTATCCAAAGACATTACGCCATTCACTTGGCCAAGTCTATATACGCCTTTTTGCCCACCGGCTACATATAAAACGCCATTATCATCAAAATTGAGAGCATATGCACTCAAGTCCAGATGTGAAACAGGATTCTCGCTTATACGACCTTCGATTTTACTGATTTTATAAGAATATAATCCTTGGTCGGCACCACATACGAAAACATAATCCTGATTATCAGCACCTTTACGTAATTTAACCATATTTTTGCTTTCAAGATCCGTATTTCTTAATTTGTATCCAGCAACTGTTACACGATCAAAATCCGGTGTAATGTGGTCATAGTATCTAATTTGCGAATGAGCCCATTGATCACCTGTCAAACTTAAATAATGTGTTACCATGGTTCCATTGTAACAATCTACCCATTTGCCTCTCATATTATTATTTCTTATGTAATAATTGGGAGAAAGGGTGGTTCCAGTTAATACACAACGTTGGAAACCAGATTGTTTATAAAAATCTGCTCTTGGAATAGGGTTTCCGTTAAATAGAATATTCGAATAAGTAGATGTAGTATCAAAACCCGACGATACAACACTGCTATTGCCACCGGTAGCCGAATAAAGCAACTCAACACCACTGTCAACCACATAAGCAACACAATTAATTGATTTACCATTCACGGCCAGGGTTGGAATAGAGGTTAAATCATCAGGAAAACGACCATTCGCTATATAGGTAGCGGCTACAACAGGGCCGTTTTTAGTATACAAACCGAAAAAAATTCTATTATTTACGTCTGTTGTAAAAGCATTAATTATTCCTCCCAAATAAAGTGTAGAAA
>JAVWBZ010000272.1:0-2360 GCA_036649255.1 Bacteroidales bacterium | reverse complement strand
GTTGCCAGATAGAACGAGTCTGGCGCCTGAGCGGCTGCAACGACACCCCGCAGTCGCCCCAGAGGTGAAATAATGGCAAAATACTACCAGATATTGGCCACGAAGCCAGAAGGGGCAGCCAGGAGTACAATGGAAGACGCGACGGCGAAGCCGGCACACCCTGATTAAAATAAAAAAAGTGAATAAGATACATTTTTTAATTTGTATTTGATCTCGTTTTCAATTAATATTTGTATTTTTGCAATTGCTAAGAAACGGATTTTATCTTTTTCAAAGCATTGAAATGAAGTACTAATCCAAAAGTAAATTCTGATGGAAAAGCGTTTAGGCATCGTTGCCATTGTGATTACCGATAAATTAAGTATTCCTCATGTAAATGATTTAATATCATTGTGTTCTGATATTATCATTGCGCGACAGGGGATTCCCATGCCACAAAAACAGATCTCTTTTATCTCTCTGGTAGTGGAAGGCGCCATGAATGCGATTAATAATTTGACTGGCAGATTGGGACGTCTTGACGGAGTAGAGGTAAAAACTATTGTGACTAAAACTTCGACTTCTCAGGAAGTGTGATGCATGGTGAATTTATTTCCTTCGTTTTTTGAATTTAATTATGTAGTTTATAAAATCACTTAAATTGTAAGATATAATGAATATAGAAGAAAGAAACCAGAATTTCATCGATAGAGACAAACTTTATCGCATGATAGAGGGCAACGAACCCACTCAAAGTGAGTTAAATGCCATTTTGAACAAAGCCAAAGAATTGAAAGGCTTGTCATTGGAAGAGGTGGCTTTGTTGCTTCGTGTAAAAAAATATGATGATATCAAGGCGATTATGGAGGTGGCACATTATGTGAAAGAGGAGATTTATGGAAAACGTTTGGTGCTTTTTGCTCCTGTTTATACAGGCAATGTGTGCGTCAACAACTGTGTTTATTGTGCGTTTCGTCGCGATAACAAAAAAATTGTGCGCAAAGTGTTAAATATGAACGAAATTGAACAGGAAGTTCGTATTTTGCTTCGCGATGGTCATAAACGTGTTTTGCTGATTTGTGGGGAAAGCCCGCGGAATGATATTCAGTACATTTGTGAGGCTATCCGGAAAACTTATGCTGTAGAAGAAGGGAAGCACACTGTGCGCCGTATCAATGTGGAATTGGCTCCTATGTCGGTAGAAGATTTTAGAAAATTAAAAGCGGAAAAAATAGGGACGTATGTATGTTTCCAAGAAACTTACGACCCGGTGTTGTATAAAGAATATCATCCTGAAGGGACTCCCAAGAGTGATTTTCAAAATCGCTTGTTGGTGATGGATAGAGCCATGGAAGGAGGTATTGATGATGTGGGCTTGGGGGTATTGTTTGGTTTGGCCGATTATCGTTATGAAGTGTTGGCCTTGATGGAACATGCTCATCATTTAGAAAGAGCTTTCGGTTGCGGGCCCCATACCATCAGTTTTCCCCGTATTGAACCTGCCGAAGGAGCTCCACTTCCCGAACATATTCCACACGCCGTTTCTGATGAAGATTTTAAGAAGATCATTGCCATTATTCGGATTGCCTTGCCTTATACCGGTATTATTTTGAGTACCCGTGAAAATGATGAGATGCGTACCGAACTTTTCAATTATGGAATCAGTCAGGTTTCGGCAGGTTCGCGTACCAATCCGGGTGCTTATAGCGACGAAGCCGAAGCATCGGGAAGCCAGTTTTCATTGGGAGATCACCGTTCTTTGGAAGAGGTTATTTTCAGCATGATTGAAAGTGGTTATATTCCGTCGTTCTGTACAGGTTGTTATAGAAAAGGCCGTGTGGGACACGACTTTATGGATTTGGCAAAACCTGGTCTTATCAAAGAATATTGTCTTCCCAATGCCATGTTCAGTTTCCGCGAATATCTTTATGACTTTGCCGGTGAAGAAACCAGAAAGAAGGGATTGGCTTTGATTGAAAAGATGGCAGATCAAATTTCCTCCAAACAACAAGAAAAGATAGAGGAAGAGTTTAAGGCAATTGACGAAGGAAAAAGAGATCGTTATTTCTAACGAATTGTTTTTACTACATTATATTACTGATTGGTATGTCTTAGCACGACTTCAATGTCATCGTATCGACTGACGAGATGTTGTGCTAAGCATTCTGCAAAATAGACCGAACGATGTTGCCCGCCAGTACATCCGAAACTTACCATAAAATGGTCGAATTTTCGTTTCCGATAATTATCCACACTGCTGTCGATAAGAGCATATACGTGTCGTTTAAAGGATTCAACTTCCTGATAATGTTCCAGGTATTCAATCACCAACTGATCTTTTCCTGTTAGCGGTTTGTATTTTTCTTCTCGTCCTGGGTTGG
>JAVWBZ010000271.1:0-2366 GCA_036649255.1 Bacteroidales bacterium | reverse complement strand
CACCAACACGTTTTTTAGCTTCATAACAGCAAAGCATACCCGATTTACCACCTGCCCCAATAATAAGAACGATATCACCTGGTTTGCAAAGTTTAGCTGTTTGAGCCGGAGCACCCGCTACGTCAAGAGCCGAAAGAGCCAACGTTTCAGGCATATCGGTAGGTATTTTGGCATAAATACCACTTTCAAAAAGAATCGCTTTTCCATCAATATCTACTTGATCAATGTCAGAACGAATATCTTTAATTTTATCAATTCTAAGAGGAGTTAGAGAAAGAGAAACCAACGTAGCAATTTTATCTCCCACTTTAAGATCGGTTTTACCTACCAACGCATCCCCTATTTTTTCAACAGTGCCCAATAACATTCCGCCTGAACCGGTAACAGGATTACGATGTTTGCCTTGTTTATCAACGATTCCTAACATTATTTCGGCAATCTTGGCTTTGTCGCCTCCGGCTTGTTCTTCAATTTGAGTAAAAGAAGCCGAATCAATATTCAAAGTTTGCACATCAATCAAGATTTCATTGTCATAAATCTCATCCATGTTGTTGTCTATTTTGTTAGCTGGCTGTGGTAGAACACCCTTAGGTTCAATGACACGGTGAGTACCGTATTTATTTCCTTTTTTCTGCATTGTTTTGATATTTAATTGATTAATAATAATGACTATTTTTTGCACTAATGACTGCAAAAATAATTTTTTTTTTGATATAAGAAAAAAGAAAGAATCTTTTCCTTCATTTTTTATTGATTTTTAAAGAGATAAAAGCATTTTTTCCGATTTTATTCCATCATCATTGGCAAATCAAATGCATGATCAACTTACCGGTATTGCCGTCTCTTTTTTACCTTAAAAAAAAAGGAGGTATTTTCTATCCGGAAAGGTTAAATTGAACCTTTTTTCTCATTTAACTCTTATATAATATAATCTACACAGAAAAATCCCACATAAAATGTTGTACAAAAATCGTCCTCACCGTTCTATTGAATTATGGAAAAATGTTTCAGACAAGCAATGGGAAAGTGCCGAGTGGCAACTACAAAATTCCATCAAAAACGTGAATCAGCTCCAAAAAGTAATTAAATTGAACCATCACCAGATCAAAGAATTGGAAAGAGTGGTGGAAACTCTAAAACAAGAAGGAAAAGAAGCCTTACGAATAACTCCTTATTATGCTTCTTTAATACAAGAAGATCCTTTTCATCCAGTACTTAGGAAAGGAGAAAAATCATCCTCTTGGATAGATCCTATTTTCTGGCAAAGTGTTCCCACTCCTGCCAATCTCTTATTTCCCAATACTGGTTTGGAAGGAGCCATGTGTGAAGAGTCCAGAAGTTTTGGGGCTGCCTACCAACGTTATCCAAACCGAATAGCTCTTTTTGTAGCCGAAAATACAAGTTGTGCCGCTTATTGTGTACATTGTCAGCGAGCAAAATCATTAAATCAAAACACCTCTATCAGCATGGAGGAAATCAATAAAGGTCTTTTCTACATTGCTTACAATAAAAATATAGATGAAGTACTGATTACGGGAGGTGATGCCCTGCGCATTCACAAACAACGATTACAGTATATTCTAGAAGAATTAAGCCGAATAGAACATGTAAGAGTCATACGAATCGCAACCAGAGTTCCAGTAGTTTTACCCATGGCCATTACCGATGATCTTTTGAAGGAAATTCATGAATACGCCAATCAACATACTACTGGATTAGAAAAACATGTCTATTTTATGACACACATTAATCATCATCAAGAAATTACAGAAAATCTCTTTCAAGCGGTCAAGAAAATCAGAAAACATGGTTTTTCTATCAGAAATCAAACCGTCTTATTAAATCACGTAAACGATGATTATCAAACACTTGCCGAAACCTTTAGAAGAATGCTATGGATAGGAGTACATCCTTATTATTTATTGCAATGCCACAAAGAAAGAGGAATTACTCATTTTATTACACCAATTCAAGTTGGAAAAATTTACATGAAACATCTACAGGGTTGGATATCAGGAATGGCAATACCGAAATACGCAAGTAATGTTGAAGGAGGAGGAGGTAAAATATTACTGATGCCTTCAGGGCACGATACATTCAATACCGGCATGACCATTGAAGATAAAATTTCAGGAAGTTTTGCTGCCATACACACCTGGGATCATAGAACTATTCTCCATTATGAAGCACTGGGAAGAGCCTCCCAGGAAGAATACGACGAAGGAATGGAAATGATGAATAAATTTATCGGCAGAAAGAACGTCTTTCGTCCCAACATCATTATAATAGATCAAAACGGACAAGCTATTAAAACCACCCGCAAAAAAAAATTACCATCCTTCGAAAAATTAAAAAAAACTAATTCC
>JAVWBZ010000270.1:0-2399 GCA_036649255.1 Bacteroidales bacterium | reverse complement strand
TACATGATTGACGATCATACCGGTTACATCAAAATCAATCAATTCGGCAGTACCACGGCAGATGAGTTCGCCAAGGCCATTCATAAATTGAAAAACAAAGGCATGACCAAAATGATTCTGGATTTGCGAAGCAATGCCGGGGGTTTTTTGGATGCTGCCATTCAGGTTTGCGACGAATTTCTTCCCAAAAATGAAATGATTGTATATACAGAAGGAATGCGTGTCCCCACCGACAAAATATATGCAACCCGTTACGGCAATTTTGAAAACGGGAAAGTGGTTGTTCTAATTGATGATTTTAGCGCATCCGCCAGTGAAATTGTAGCCGGAGCCATTCAAGATAACGACCGCGGCACGGTTGTAGGAAGACGTTCTTTCGGGAAAGGTTTAGTACAAAGACAATTGGATCTTTCCGACCGTTCCACCATCCGTCTCACCACTTCACGCTACCATACACCCAGCGGACGTTGTATTCAACGAGAATATAAAGACGGATCAACAGCCTATTATGAAGAGCTGATCAACAGATATGAACACGGTGAAATGGACAATGCCGACAGCATTAAATTCGATAAAAATTTAAAATATACCACTAAAAAAGGAAGAACCGTTTATGGCGGTGGCGGTATTATGCCCGATTATTTCGTTCCTCTTGACAGAGATTCGAATATGTCGGCATTTTATCAGGTATTGAACTCTTCGGCAATCATTCAATTTGCTTTTGATTATGCCAACAAGAACAAAGAAACCATTATCAAAGCATATCCCAATGCCGAAACTTACGTGAAACAAATGAAAATAAGCAACGAATTGTTACAAGAATTATTACGTTTTTATTCACTTAAAAGTAAACAGAAAATACAGCATCTTAACAACGCTTCGGTTAAAGAAATCAAAGTTTGGTTAAAAGCTTTAATAGGCAGAAATCTTTATCAAGACGAAGCATTCTATCCGGTTATTAACAGTACGGATAAAGTGGTATTAAAAGCAATAGAAATTAAATAACAAATTCTCCCTATCTTTTCAATCAAAACCAATTGCACTCCTCTATTCATCAAGATTATTTCTTCTATGGAGCATCTTGATTTTTTTTCATATCGTTAAAAGGAATAAAAAATATTCATTATTTTTTTTATTATTTAAATAATAAAAATGATATTCTAATTTTTTTTATTATTTTTGTCATCGTAAATTAGATGTTGAAAAATAGTATATCATTTATTATCAATGAAATAAAAGCAAATAATATAAGCTAAAAATAATTCCATAAACTTCTAATCTAAATCTATCTAAAGATTTTATATTACGATTAATATTTAATGAATAAAAACATGAATTATAGTTTTCTGTTTTTATTGAAAAACAAGCAATCTTAAAATGAAATTGATTTAATTACATATTTATCAAATAAATTAAAAGTTAGTCATTTAAAAATCGTATATGAAAAAAAATCATATTTCTATTTTATCCTTAAAAATCATATTGTTTTTTTGGGGATATGTTTATTTATCAACAATACCGATCAATGGACAAACCATTTATTATCCGCAGACACGTCTTCTTTTTGAACACGAGGTTGGATGTCAAACGTTTATTGAAGAAGATGTCTATTTGACGGTGATGGAAAGTCGTGGAAAATGTATCAAAGTTTGCCAAGGTTCCGAGGTTACTTATACCGTTGAAGGCATGCCAGGTAGTAGTTTTGAATGGGTTGTTATTGGCGGAAGCGTACAGAACAACTCTTCCAATTCATTTACCATAACTTGGGGACAGGGTGGAGAAGGTCAAATTTCCATCACAGAAACCACTGTCTCTCAGATTTCGGAAAACTATCTAGTTTGTATTGAAATGATAGAACAGCCAAAGGCTCTCTTTACCGTACAACCTTATAGTATCGGAACCAATTTGTATGTTTGCAAGAATGAAGAAGTGACATTTACCGATTTATCAGAAAGCGATGCATCCGATATTCTGTATTGGGCTTGGGATTTTGGAGACGAAACCACTTCTGCCGAACGAAATCCTACTCATCGTTGGGATCGTGAAGGAGATTTTAAAGTCATTCTAACCGTAACCAATAAATGCAACTGCTCCAATAGTTTTTTAATTGAAGTTCATGTTAGAGAAGGAGCTCCCATTTTAATTGAATGTCCTTCGGTGGTTTGTGAAGGAGTAAAAGCTGTTTATTCGATTCCCGAAGGGAGCTGTACATATTACATTTGGGAAGTAAGAGGTGGAACCGTTGATCCAATACAAAATAAAAACCACACAGCAATTGTGTGGGACAGACCAAAAGATTTAATCAACGGATTTGGGTATTTACATCTCTTCAACGAATTTTGTCCCAATACCTGTCAAAAATACAGTACCATAAAAGTGCCCGTTATCACCACAACCGC
>JAVWBZ010000269.1:0-2416 GCA_036649255.1 Bacteroidales bacterium | reverse complement strand
AAGCTGCAATCATCAATGTTTGTAATACTTTTTTCATTGTCTTTCCGCTTTTCAGAGTTAGATATGCAACTAAATACCATTTAATTTCGCGCTCTGCAAACATATTCACATATTGAAAAACTAAATTGCGTATTCAAATTGAATAAAAAAAGCCACTTTATAGATGGTCTCTTAATACAGCAGAGCAATCGTTAAAGTGGCTGAGTCGTCGAGGTAAAATTAAATTTTACCGTGACATTGCTTGTATTTTTTCCCGCTGCCACAAGGACAAAGGTCGTTACGCCCTACTTTCTTTTCTACTCTGATCGGAGAACTTCCTTTACTTCCACCAGCAATTTGTTTCCCGTTGCCCACTTCTTGTCTTCCTGTTTGTAATTTTTTAGCATCCGATTCTGGTAATTTGGCTTCACGTACTTGTGTATTTTCAGCAATAGGTAAACTTCCTTTTGTTAAAAAGGATACTATTTCAGTACTTATTTTGGATAATAATATATCAAACAGATTAAAAGATTCCAATTTATAGATTAATAAAGGATCTTTTTGTTCGTAAGAAGCATTTTGAACGGTTTGTTTTAAATCGTCCATTTCACGAAGATGTTCTTTCCATGCATTGTCGATAACAGCCAACGTAATACCCTTTTCTACCGATAATGCTACTTCACGCCCCTGTGTTTCATAAGATCTTTTCAGCGGAGCTACCACATTGAGGGTTTTGATACCATCGGTGATAGGAATGGCAATATTTTGAAAACGGTCACCTTGTTCCAGATAAACTTTTTCAATAACTGGATAGGCTTTTTCACTTAATTGTTGCAGTTTTATTTGATAACTTTCGTAGATTGTAGGATAAAGCCTGTCAACCAAATTTTGAGGACGTTCTTGTAAAATTCGCCTTCCTGGAAAGGAACTTCACACCCGAAGGTCGTAATAACATCGGTACAAAATCCTTCATAATTTTTTGCATTCCAATTATTTTCTACTACTGCAAAGCAAACATCATAAAACATTTGAGAAATATCAATTGCCAACCGATCTCCGAACAGCGCATTTTTACGTTTTCGATAGATGGTAGTACGTTGTTTATTCATCACGTCATCGTATTCCAATAGACGTTTACGTGTTCCGAAGTTATTTTCTTCTACTTTTTTCTGTGCACGTTCAATAGATCTTGAAATCATGCTGTGTTGAATGACTTCTCCGTCTTTTAGACCGATGTTATCCATTACTTTGGCAATACGGTCAGAGCCGAAAAGACGCATAAGATCATCTTCCAGAGAAACGAAAAATTGAGAACTTCCCGGATCTCCCTGACGGCCTGAACGTCCTCTTAACTGACGATCGACACGGCGGGAATCATGACGTTCGGTACCGATAATGGCCAAACCTCCTTTTTCTTTGATTCCCTCTCCTAATTTGATGTCGGTACCACGACCTGCCATGTTGGTAGAGATGGTTACCGTTCCTGCCTGACCGGCTTCAGCCACGATGTCTGCTTCTTTTTTGTGCAGTTTTGCATTTAATACATTGTGTTTAACTTTGCGGGTAGTCAGAATTTTTGAAAGTAATTCGGAAATTTCTACCGAAGTGGTTCCCACTAAAATAGGACGCCCTTCTTCATGGAGGCGAATAATTTCATCTACAACAGCAGCATATTTTTCACGTTTGGTTTTATAAACCAAATCGTCATAATCGAAACGAACAATAGAACGATTGGTTGGGATAACGACAACGTCCAATTTGTAAATGTCCCATAACTCACCTGCTTCGGTTTCGGCCGTACCGGTCATTCCGGACAACTTTTTATACATTCGGAAATAATTCTGTAAAGTGATGGTGGCATATGTTTGAGTAGCCGCTTCAACCTTTACATTTTCCTTTGCTTCAAGAGCTTGATGTAATCCATCGGAATAGCGACGACCTTCCATGATACGACCGGTCTGCTCATCTACAATTTTAATTTTATTATCAATAATTACATATTCCACATCTTTTTCAAACATGGTATATGCTTTTAACAATTGATGAATAGTATGGATACGTTCGGAAGCAATAGAAAAATTACGATAGATATCGTTTTTCTTTTCCAATTTTAATTTGGGTTCAAGATTTTCTTTTTCCAATTCTGCAATTTCTGCCCCTACATCGGGAATAATGAACATTTTAGCTTCTTCTGTATTATTGGCTACCAAATCAATCCCTTTTTCCATGATATCAACGGTATTCAACTTTTCTTCAATTACAAAATAAAGTTCATCATCAATGATGTGCATGTTACGGTTTTGATCTTGCATATAGAAACCTTCGGTTCTTAATAAAACCTGTTTCATCCCTTGCTCACTCAAAAACTTAATTAATGATTTATTTTTGGGAAGTCCCCTGTGTGAACGAAGCAATAAGATAGCGGCTTCGTCTTGGG
>JAVWBZ010000268.1:0-2417 GCA_036649255.1 Bacteroidales bacterium | reverse complement strand
ATCAGTTACGGTTTAATGCAGTTGGGGATTAAAAAAGGAGATCGCATTGCTTCAATTAGCAATAATCGTCCAGAGTGGAATTTTCTAGATATGGCTATTTTACAACTGGGAGCCATTCATGTTTCGATTTATCCTACGATTAGTGAAAGTGATTATCAGTATATATTACACCATGCGGAGGTCAAAATGGTGTTTGTTTCGGGATGGGAACTTTTGCGTAAGGTAGAAAATGTGATTGCTGAAATTCCTCAACTGAAAGATCATGTTTATACATTCAGAAATTTAAGAGGTTTTCGACATTTGAATGAAGTGATTGGATTGGGAATGGCCAATCCGAGCCCTCAATATTTAACGGATATTAAAGATAGAATTACGCCAGATGATGTCGTAACGCTGATATATACATCGGGTACGACAGGCAATCCTAAAGGAGTGATGCTTACACACCGGAATATCTTGGAAAATGTCAAAGCCATTACCCCCATTGTGCCGGTGCAGCTTAATAGTAAAGTTTTGAGTTATTTGCCGTTATGTCATGTTTATGAAAGAATGATGATCTATGCATGGCAATATTTGGGTATTTCAATTTATTATGCTGAAAGCTTGGCTAAAATTGCTGAAAATCTTAATGAAATCCGACCTGATATTTTTACCAGTGTGCCTCGTTTGTTGGAAAAATTTTATGACAAAATCATTGCCACGGGAAGAAAGCAAAAAGGGATCAAGAAAAAAATATTTTTCTGGGCCAATGAGGTGGCTTTAGATTATGAATTAGGCCACCAGAAATGGATGTACAGAAAAAAATTAAAATGGGCTCGTAAGTTGGTGCTCCGTAAATGGAAAGCCGCTTTGGGTGGGAATTTAGGTGTGATCGTTTCCGGTGGAGCCGCCATTCAGCCGAGAATAAGCAAGGTCTTTTGGGCGATGGAAATTCCTGTATTGGAAGGATATGGCCTGACAGAAACCTCTCCGGTTATTGCTGTTAGCAATTTTTTTGAAAATGGCACCAAGTTCGGAACCGTAGGGCCTGCTTTGCCGGGAATTGAAGTTAAAATTGCCGAGGATGGAGAAATTCTTACACGGGGACACTGTGTCATGAAAGGTTATTTTAAATCACCCGAACTTACTTCCGAAGCTATTGATGCTGAAGGGTGGTTTCATACCGGTGATATTGGACATTTTGAACCTCAGGGGCAACTTAGAATTACTGGTAGGAAAAAAGAGATGTTTAAAACGGCGATGGGGAAATATGTGGTACCTACCATTGTTGAAGCCAAGTTTAGTGAAGAATCTTTGATAGACAATATTATGGTAGTTGGTGAAAATAAACAATTTGCAGCAGCCCTTATCGTTCCAGAATTTGGAGATCTTCGAGCATGGTGTGCGCGCAAAGGAATTCAATATACCACCAATGAAGAGATGATTAATCATCCTGAAATTCAAAAGAAATTTGCTAAAATAGTAAATCATTACAATAAATTCTTTGGCGATACGGAACAAGTAAAAAGATATAAACTTATTGATTACGAATGGAGTGTACAAACTGGCGAGCTAACTCCAACCTTAAAGCTGAAACGTAATTTTATTATTAAAAAGTACGAGACTACGATTGAAGAATTATTTACATAATAATAGATTATAAACATCATGATGGATTATAAAACAGACTTAGTTATTTTTAATACTTTATCTAAAAAGAAAGAGAAATTTGTTCCTTTACATCCCGAACGGGTGGGAATGTATGTGTGCGGTCCTACTGTTTACGGGGAACCTCATTTGGGGCATGCACGTCCGGCGGTTACTTTTGATTTGGTATTCAGATACTTATTACACCTTGGATATAAAGTGCGTTATGTACGGAATATAACGGATGTGGGACATCTTGAAAATGATGCCGATCAGGGCGAAGATAAAATTGCCAAAAAAGCTCGCTTGGAACAACTTGAACCGATGGAAATTGCTCAATTTTATATTGACAGCTATCATAGTGCCATGGATGCTCTGAATGTAAAACGTCCTTCTATAGAACCAAGGGCTTCGGGACATATTATAGAACAAATTGAAATGGTACAGAAAATATTGGACAAAGGATATGCCTATGTTTCCAATGGTTCCGTTTATTTTGATGTAATCAAGTTTGATCGGGATTTTGGGTATGGTAAATTATCAGGACGAGTGCTGGAAGATATGATTGCCAATACAAGAGAGTTGGATGGGCAGAGCGAAAAACATAATTCGGCTGATTTTGCCTTGTGGAAAAAAGCTTCTCCCGAACATATTATGCGTTGGAATTCCCCATGGAGCATTGGCTTTCCGGGATGGCATATTGAGTGTACCGCCATGAGTACGAAATACTTAGGTGAACATTTTGATATTCACGGCGGGGGAATGGATCTGATGTTTCCTCATCACGAATC
>JAVWBZ010000267.1:0-2433 GCA_036649255.1 Bacteroidales bacterium | reverse complement strand
CGTACTGCTGTAGAGTTCTGAAGAACCAAAGAGGAGCGTCTACCGAGTTGTAGGCTGCAGTTTCACCTGAACCTATGTTGGGGAAAAGTCCGTCTTTCATTTCCGAAAGCATGTCATCCATAATGGTTTTGCAGAGTTCGGGTTTATTCAAAGCTAATGTAAGACCGGGCAAGGCGATAAAGGTATCGCGTCCCCAACGACCAAACCAGGGATAACCGGCAATAATTTGAGTCTTTTCGTTCCGTTTGATGATAAATTGCTCCGCAGCATTTTGTAAACAATTATAATAGCTGGTACGAGAAGTTTTGCTCCGCAGTTCTTTATTGAATTGTTCTGCCATTTTGTCAGGGGCTATGGGTTCGGTGCCAATGGAAAAATAGATCTCTTTTTGATTTACTTTTACATTGATCTTCCCCATCGTTATCAAATCTTCATGTCCGTTATATCCGCGCTTTATTTCTTCTTCGTATTCGAAATCATAATACCATAGAGGGTTGTGTTCGTAGAAAATTTCTTCGGAGCATTGTAAATAGATGGGGGTGTAATGGTCATATAAACAGTATTTTACACCTTGGCTTACCAGCTCGTAATACTTGTTTACTGCCTCATTGGCATGGGTTAATTGATGAATTTGTCGAAAAGCCAATAACGGTTGAAATTGAAAAAATGCAGATTCAAAATGATCTAAAATGGTGTATTTAATGATAATTCGTTCACTTTCATCTGAAAATAATAACTCTTTGGTAAAATTAAATTTCCCTACCCTGAAATGATAAATTGGAATCGTTTCAATGGCAAATTTTTGAAGATATTTATTCCCTTTGGGATCTATAATTCCACCTTTGTATTGATGCATGCTTAAATGAAACTCCATATTATCAAGAACGATAGTCTCGTTGAGATTGGAAACCAAGACATGGCGTTCATGGTCGATATTGTCTTGTGGAACAATGAAGAGACCGTGATATTTTCGTGTATTTAATCCAAGTAAAGTGGTGGTAGAATATGCGCCAGTTCTACTGCAACGAACCAGTTCTCTGCTCTTGGAAAAAGGTATGTTTACTAATTTTTCTCTATCAAATTCGATATAGTTCATGTCAAATTTTTTTCTGCAAATATAACAATAAATGATGCCGTATGTTTGTATATAAGGATAATTTTCATAAAGCAATAAACAAATTAAAAATAACAAATAAGTAAATTATTCGCATTTTTTAATCATAATTTTTGCGCGAAAAAGAAAGGAATCAGTTTGTTGAATTGAGATGTTGTTCCCATTTCCAAGCAGATGAGATCATATCTTCTATGCCGTGTTTACATTGCCAATGAAGAAGGGTGTGGGCACGATGACTGTTGCTGTAAATGGCAGGAATGTCACCTTGGCGTCGTTCGCCCAATATGTAATGGAGCTGGATCCCCGTAATTTTTTCAAAGGCGTTGATCATTTCTAAAACGGAGACCCCGTTTCCACTCCCAAGATTGAATACTTCACAATTACTTTCGTTTTGTTTCTTCATCAGAAATTCCAATGCTTTCACATGGGCATCGGCAATATCGCTTACATGGATATAATCGCGTACACAAGAGCCATCGCGAGTGTCATAATCGGTTCCGAAAACAGTAAACTGTTTCATTTTGCCAATACCAACCTGGGTAATGATGGGCATCAGGTTATTGGGTTTATCGGGGGAAAGTTCCCCGTTGAGACCGCTCATGTCGTTTCCCACGGGATTAAAATATCGTAAAATAATATTTTGCAAGGATGGATTCACCTTCGCAAAAAAGCGGATCATCTCTTCTCCAATCTGTTTAGTATGGGCATATGGACAAAACGGAATACCCACCGGAGTCTCTTCTGTCACAGGTAATTGTTTCACCTCTCCATAAATAGAACAGGAAGAGGAAAATATAAAGTTTGGAACGTGGTACACCTTGCAAGCTTCCAATACATTCTCTAACGATCCCAAGTTGTTATGATAATATTCTAAGGGAATATCAACTGATTCGGGTACTGATTTAAAAGCGGCAAAATGAATAATTCCTTGAATATCTTGATTCTCTTCAAAAATGCTAAAGAATTTTTCTTTATTACAGATATCTATTTGATAGTGTTTTACATCTACCCCTGTAATTTGTTTGATTCTATGGATTGTTTTAGGGGTGGAGCGGACACAACTGTCAACCGCAATTGGTTCAAATTGATTGCTTCTGATTAATTCAATGATCGTATGCGATCCGATATATCCGGTTCCTCCCGTTACAATTATTTTATGTTTCATCCTTTTATCTTTCAGTTTTATACGTAATGTTTATTTTCCCAATTTCACCTCCCATTTTTCCTACTTGATAAATGCGAGTATTGTTGATGAGTATAGGTTCTTTTAAAAAGCTATGCGTATGACCACCAATGATAATGTTGATATTGTCAACTGC
>JAVWBZ010000266.1:0-2435 GCA_036649255.1 Bacteroidales bacterium | reverse complement strand
AGGGTATAACTGGGGTGCCAAAAAAATGGACAGGGTTTTTCAAACTTTTAAGTTAACCATTCTTTGCACCACTATTGTTTCTACTTTAGGATTTTTACTATGTATGATTTTCCCGGCTGGAATTGCAGCAGCTTTTACATCCAATCAAGAAATGATAGATCTAACATCACATGGAATGAGAATCTATATGATTGCCTTTCCCATTGTGGGATTTCAAATCGCCACTTCCAACTTTTTCCAGTCCATAGGAAAAGCTAAAATTGCTATTTTTCTCTCTTTATCCAGGCAATTGCTTTGTTTATTGCCTTTTTTAGCTATTTTCCCATTGTTCTGGGGATTAGACGGAGTATGGGCCTCCATTTCCGCTTCCGATTTACTCGCTTCATTGCTCACAGCTGGCGTATTGATCTATTATAGAAAAATGTGGAGTAAAAATTATCAACTAAAAGTTTAACATTAAGATTTACAAATTAATCATTATGAAGTCTTTCAAAATTCCTCACACTTTTACGATTGTTTTTTCTATTATCATGGTTTGTGCACTCATGACCTGGATTGTTCCAGGTGGAGAATTTGAGCGTGAAATCGTCACGGTTGAGGGGACCGATCGCAATGTAGTGGTGGCCGATTCTTATCAACAAGTAGATCATGTACCACAAACATGGCAAATATTCACCTCTTTTTTTAAAGGGTTTGAAAGAACTGCTCCTATCATTGTCTTTATCCTGATGATAGGAGGTGCCTTTTGGATCATGAACGAAACCAATGCCATCAATGTGGGAATTTTCTCATTTTTACGCGGAACTAAAAAAATACAAAAATATAAGTTTTTTCAAAAGATAGGTGTTAATAATTTGATTATCATATTAATCATGATTTTATTTAGCCTTTTTGGGGCCATTTTTGGGATGAGTGAAGAAACCATTGCCTTTATCATCATTTTTGTGCCTTTGGCCATCTCTATGGGATATGATTCCATTGTAGGCATATTGATGTGCTATGTGGCCGCCCATGTGGGATTTGCCGGTGCCATGCTCAATCCTTTCACCATCGGAATCGCACAAGGCTTGTCGGGATTACCCCCCTTTTCAGGCATTGAATATCGTTTCATTTGCTGGGTCATTTTAACCGCTACGGCCATTCTGTTTACCTTATTGTATGCAGCTCGCATTAAGCGACATCCTCAAAAATCGATCATGTACGATCTCGATCAATTTTGGCGCAACAAAGCAGTTTCTGCCGACACTAAAATAGAAACCCAAAAATCGACTCTCAGCACCTGGTTGATTTATCTGTTCATTTCTATCATTTTAATTTTCTGCGCTGTTCAATTTACTTATACAGATATAACCATTGGAGGCGGCACTTATCACGTTTGTCTTTTCCCGATCATCGCAGCCTGTTTTATTCTTCTGGGCTTCTTTACTACACGAAAATCAGCACACAGCTTTATTCTCAGTCTTTTATTCCTTACCATTGTCATGTTAGTGGTAGGAGTATTGGGATATCATTGGTATGTTATGGAAATTGCTGGACTTTTCTTTGCCATGGGTATTACAACCGGTTTGGCTTTCAGTATTAAATTCGATAAAATTATCCGATTGTTTCTGGAGGGATGTAAAGATATTATGGTGGCTGCACTGATTGTAGGAATGGCCGGAGGGATTATCATTATGTTGGAAGACGGGAAAATCATAGACACTATTCTCTATGCTATTTCACAAGCCATGACCAACACCGGGAAAGAAGGTGCTGTGGGAGCCATGTACGCCATTCAAAATCTTCTCAATATTATCATCCCTTCAGGTTCCGCCAAAGCAGCTCTTACCATTCCCATGATGGCCGAATTTTCCGACATTATTGGAGTTTCAAGACAAATCACGATATTGGCTTTTCAGTTTGGAGACGGATTTACCAACATGATTACGCCTACATCAGGTGTTCTAATCGGATGTTTAGGAGTTGCCCGCATTCCCTATGCCAAGTGGGTTAAATTTATCTGGCCGTTTATTATAGGGCTCATTATTTTAGGATTCCTCTTATTATTGCCTCCCTTATATTTTCCTCTCAACGGATTTTAATCATTGAGCGCATGCTCAACTGCACGATTTAAAGTATCATTATACTCTTTGGCTTTACGAAATGTGGTTGTCACATAATCTACAAGATGATCTCCATATAAAATAGAATCGGGAAGAGGATGCATAATAGAAAAATCTTTCAACTTGAGATATTCCGCATACTCGCTCTCTTTTGAATATCCAACAGGAACCCTGCTTAACGATGAGTTACCATCCAAAGCAAATCCATCGGCTTGATGTAAAGCTTTTACAAATTGAACTCCGTTGGTATAGATCTCTTCACGTACACTTTTCAGTACTGTCGGTTGGGGCGCATACAAGCCAGCTGCCAGCATATTGCCACCAATATAAGCT
>JAVWBZ010000265.1:0-2439 GCA_036649255.1 Bacteroidales bacterium | reverse complement strand
TGTTTTGGGGATTGCCTCAAAAAAATCTTTCACGATGGTAGCTGAAATTTCATAAGATGAAAAAATGCCAAGCCTAATTGAAAAAAAAGGATTGTATATATATTTGATAGATAATTTGGAACGTATGGGTAAAGGCATCACATATTCATAATCGCCTTTGATGAGAGCGCACCAGTTGGGGGAAGCGATGTTAAGAAATTCAAATTCAGCACAAAGAGTGGTAAAAGTGGCATTTGCAATACAATGATTCCATTTATCTTGATCAATTTGCGTATGCTTGTAAAAGCGAATCATTTTATACTATATTATAATGGCAAAAATACGCTATTTTTCGATGTGGTGATACAAAAAAATCCGAAGAATTTAATTCTCCGGATTTTGCTCGTTTGGTGACCCCGACAGGATTCAAACCTGTAACCTTTTGATCCGTAGTCAAATACTCTATTCAGTTGAGCTACGGGGCCATTTCACTTTCGCGGCTGCAAAAATACAAAAAAATATGTAGGTTGGTGCAGTAAAATAAAAAAAATACAAAAAAGTTTTCATGTCATTTTTTTTTCTATTTTTGCAACCTTAAAATTTAAAACCAAAAAAAGTAAAGAATTATGGCAACAAGAATCAGATTACAAAGATTCGGTAAAAAAAATCAACCTTTTTACCACATTGTAATTGCGGATGGTCGTGCACCACGTGACGGACACTTTATTGAAAAAATTGGGACCTACAACCCATTGACCCATCCTGCAACAGTTAATATGAATTTTGACCGAGCATTGTATTGGGTAGAAGTAGGGGCCTCTCCATCAGATACAGTTCGTTCGATTCTAAAAAACGAAGGTGTTTATTTAATGAAACATTTAAGAGGAGGTATCGCAAAAGGTGCTCTTAATCAATTAGATGCCGATCGTAAATTTGAAACGTGGAAACAAGATAAAGAGAGTAAAACCAACAATCTTAAACGTGAAATAGCCGACCAAAAACGTGGCGAAATGAAAAAACGTCTCGAAGCTGAAACCAAAGTAAAAGAAACAATCTCTGCTAAAGTAGCTGCTAAATATGCTGAAGAAGCTAAGGCTGAAGCTCAAGCTGCTGCTGAAGAAGCTGAAAAGGCAGAAGTAGAAGCTCCTGTTGCTGAAACTACGGAAACTCCTGTTGAATAGTAACCATTCGAGAAATTTATAACCATTTTGTACGGACGAGTCGCGACTTGCCCGTACAATTTTTTTTATAAACCATGAATAATAAAGATTTTTTTTACTTGGGAGTCATTACCAAACCTTTTGGTTATCAAGGACAACTTTTTGCCTATCTGGATACAGACGAACCTGAAAAGTATCAATCAATAGAAGCTGTTTTTATGGAAGAAGACGATGAAATGCTTCCCTATGCGATTGAAGATTTTCAGTTTCGGGGAGGAAATACCGCCGTTATTAAATTTAAAGATATAGATGGAGAAGAAGCCAAAAAACTTATCAAAGCGGAAATGTATCTGCCGATAAGCAATCTGCCTCCTTTAACGGGAAATAAATTTTATTTTCACGAAGTGATAGGCTTTACTGTGGTAGATCATGAAAAAGGAAATATAGGAAGTTGCCAAGATTTTATTGATGTTAGCCAACAACCTATTATGCAGATAGATAATAATGGAACGGAAATTCTAATTCCTGCTGTTGATGAGGTGTTTGAAAAGATAGATCGGGAAAATAAAACTATTTTTATTAAAGCTCCAGAAGGTTTAATAGATATTTATTTGGAAAAATAGAAGATAAAATATTTAAATAAAAATTGTAAATGATGAAACGTATATTTTTTCTATTGTCAATGATGTATGGAAGCATGCTTTTTGCTGCTCCGGGCGATACCACGATCGTGCAAACTTTTTCTTTTGAAGATGGAAAACAACCTGCTTGGACATGGCAAACAGGAACGTTTGTCTTTCCCGCGGGAGAAGTACAGTATGAAAAAGTGTTGATGATTTACACGTTAAAATGTGATCCCAATTCCAATCCAGCTTGTGGTGAATGGGATTTCCTTGTACATACACAATTGGGAGAAGATGTTACAACCCCGGCCGATACACAAACCGTTTACCGTTTTTGGGAACTGGGGAAATATGTAACTCCTTACGGTTATGGAATTGATCTGGGAAACAATGGTTGGACTTGGGTATATGATGTAAGCGATTTTGTACATCTTCTGAAAGATACCGTCTTAATCAGAGATATGAATTTTCAGGAAATATTGGATCTGAAATTTATGTTTATAGAAGGAATTCCTCCACGAAATGTGGTTGATATTCAACAAATTTGGCAACGAGATGTCTATTTGAATGTGTTTGATGATATTGTAAAAGATACCACCATTCAGCTCAAACCGGAAACACGCCAAGTGAAACTACGCACCACCCTTACTGGACATGAATTTAGCAACAATACCAAT
>JAVWBZ010000264.1:0-2440 GCA_036649255.1 Bacteroidales bacterium | reverse complement strand
AAGACCTGCGGTCAGGGTCGATTATTGGAAATGCAGATATCGAGAACCCGCAATGGTAACTTTTATCCCTTTATTTTAGGTTTGTTACGTAATCAAGAAGCGGAGGCGAAAGAGATTGCCTTTAAGCTTTACGGGGCAGGTTTGAGCACGGAACAGGTCGCCAAATTGTTTGGAGATATTTATCAACAAAATTATCGTAGTAGCCAAATTAGCAGAATGTTTGATTATGTCCCCGAAGAGGTTCATTTTTGGTAAAAAAGGAAATTAGCATCTTATTATCCCATTATTTACATAGAGGCGACCTTTATTCCCACCCGCCGTATTGACAGCGTAAGCAAAGAGGCTTATTTTACGATTTTGGGTGTAAAAAATGACATACCCCGTGAAGTATTATCGATGGTCAATCATCCAACGGAAGGCTCCTCTTGTTGGAATGATCTTTATTAAATATTTAAAGATCAAAGGTGTATTGAAATAGATTTGGTTATTAGTGATGGCTTGTAAGGCATTGAAACGGTGATTCATCAACATTTTAAGATGGCGGAAGTTCAACTATGTAGAGTTCATTTGTAGCGTAAATGTCAACAATATGCCAAGCCGAAACATAAGGTAGAAATGATAGAGGACTTGCAAACCGTTTTCTGTTGCGATGATAAAAACGATACGAAATCGGCTGAAATAAGTCGATGGAAATCATTCTGTTTAAAGTGGCAAGATTTATATCCCGTATTTGAGCGACAAGGAAAAAGTGAACGCTATGAATACTATTTTACGTACTTAAATTACGATTATCGGATGCGCAATTTGATTTAGACAATCCATTAGATAGAACGGTTAAAAGTAGTCTTCCCTTTCGTGTGTATAAATTATTTTCCAAGAGTGATTTTGTTGATTCCATGGTGATTCATTCTGTTTTGAGAAATGTGTATTGTTTTTTTATTTTCTGAAGTATAAGTTGATGATTTTGGCTTTCTTTTTCCATCCTGTTTTCAAAATCATTTTTGAGGTTTTGAAAACGGAAGTGATGAAGAGGTGAATCCAGTTTCTCTCTAATTTTTTTTAGAAACAGATCTGTTTCTAAAAAATGAGGTTCCCAAAAAAATAAAAAACTCAGCTCTTTTCCATCCCATGGCGTGTCATACCTTGTACACACGGAAGTCTTCCAAAGTACTAAAATGATTAAACATCTTAATTCATAATCTTAATTTATTTAATTGATTACTAGATAAATATATATAGTAATGATACAAAAATATTATAATATAATGGCTATAAATAACTTAATAAGCTATTGATAAGTTTTTGTAAATCAATAAATTATTGGATTAAGATCAAACAACTATTGAAGTTGATAAGTCTCATATTGCACATTTTACAATAAAATTTAGTGCAATAGCCGTGGGAAATTCATCTCTTATCCAAATAGAGTAATAAAATTGATTATTTTTGCACTCCTAAAAACGAAATATGCAAAACAACATAAAAACCATTGGAATTATAGGAGGTGGTCAGTTGGGAATGATGATGACCGAAGCTGCTCACCAACTCGGATATAAAGTAATCGTATTGGATCCTACTCCTCATTGCCCCTGCGGGCAAATTGCAGAAGAACAAATTGTAGCTGCATATGATGATGATGAAAAAGTATGTGAACTATGCCAAAAAAGCGATGTTATCACATACGAATTTGAAAACGTACCTTACACTTCCGTGAAAGAATTAAAAGAGCAATATAATATTCCTCAGGGAGAAATACCACTTTATATTTCTCAACATCGTTTGAGAGAAAAATCAGCAGCAAGTAAAGCCGGAGCTCATTGTGGCGACTATTATGCTGTTTCCTCCACTCGAAAACTGATGAAGGCAATCAGCATCTTGGGTTATCCTTCCGTATTGAAAACCTGTAGTGGAGGTTACGATGGGAAAGGACAAATTGTATTGTACGATCCCACACAACTTCCAGCTGCCTCTGATATGGCCGAAAGGGCCGAATGCATTTTAGAAAAATTCATCCCTTTCGACTGTGAAATCAGTGTGATTGTAACACGAAGTATTACCGGTGAAATGACGGTTTTACCGATCACACAAAATATCCACAAAGAAAACATATTATATATGAGCATAGCGCCTGCTCCCATAAATAAAATCGTGTTGGAAAAAGCCGAAACAATGGCAAGAGAAATCATGTTGAATTTGGATTTTGTGGGAACTTTAGCGGTTGAAATGTTCGTAGTAGGAGAAGAGGTCTATTTTAACGAAATGGCTCCCCGGCCACACAATTCCGGGCATTATTCTATAGAGGGTTCTACAACCAGTCAGTTTGAACAACATATTCGAGCCATCACAGGGATGCCATTGGGAAAAACTGATCTGCTACAACCGACCATTATGGTTAATTATTTGGGGCAACATGTAAACGGAATAGCAGAACTCCAAAAAG
>JAVWBZ010000263.1:0-2441 GCA_036649255.1 Bacteroidales bacterium | reverse complement strand
TATTCAACAATGGCAGTTTGAAAATGTAATAACCGATCATAATATAGAAGTAAGGTTTGTACCTAACGAATACACTATTACAACAGAATCTTATGGTTACGGAACCATTACACCCGGTGAAACCTTCGTTTATAATCCTGATCATACCTATAATTTAGTCATTACACCCAATGAAGGATATCATATTTCAGCTATTACCATTAATGATATTCCTATAAATAATTTCAATCCTGCTGGCTATACTCAATTATTGACCTCTATTTCAAAAAACTGTGTGATTAAAGCATATTTTGCTATCAATGCTTATACTATCACCGCTTCAACAGGAGGATCAGGAATGGGAACTGTCATGCCACAAGGTACTATGACTTTTGATTATGGTGATTCTGTTACCTACACGGCAAATGCAACCGAAGGAAACTATATTTCAAAAGTGATTGTGGACGGTATTACTACAAACTTCACGTTGGCTCAAAACAAAACATCTTGGAGTATTACCTATCCTTCTATTACAAGTAATCATAATCTTGAAGTACAATTTACAGCTAAAAAATTCAAAGTTACCGTTAGTACTGGAATCAATGGCTCCATCACTCCGGGAACCCAAAACAATATTATAGCAGGAGAAAACAGAACATTTACCATCTCCCCCAATGTAAATTATCATACCTTAAGAGTGATTGTGGACGGAGACACTTTAGGAGGCCTTGCTCAATATACTTTTGTAAACATAGTGGAAAACCATACTATCAAAGCTGATTTCTCTCAAAATCAATACACTATTTACGCACAATCCAATAATGCAAGTTATGGAACCATTAATCATGCAGGAGTTTACACCGTTAATACTGGTGCCAATGCACAATATAGTGTCAATGCACAAGAAGGATATTATATTCAATCCATTACAGTAGATAACGTTAGCATAGCAATCCCGTCTTTTGTTAGCTCTCACAATTTCACAATTCCAAATGTTCAAGCCAATCACAATATATTTGTAACTTTTGCTCAAAAACAAGTAACTATCACCGTTATTCCAGTTGAAAATGCAATGATTACACCCGAAACCAACACCTTTGCCTACCAAGCTACCCCAACCTTTACAATTATTCCCGTGACAGGTTATCAGGTGACCCATGTATTAATTGATGGTGTGCAAACTGCTGTAACTTCGGATGCAACAGGCATGGCAACCTATCAATTTGCTGCGCTGACAACTCCTCATACTTTTAGTGTAATGGTAACACCCAAAATATACACCATCACGGTTAACGCAGGTAGTAACGGTGCTATTCAAACTACCGGAGACAATAACATTCCATTTGGAAACAGCAAAGTTTATAACATCATTGCCAATCAGGGGTATGAAATAGAAACAGTTGAAGTTGATCATGTATCTATGGGAGTTATCAATTCTTATAGTTTCTTGAATGTAACAAATCATCACACGATTGCAGCCACTTTCAAACGGATTCATTGTGAAGCTCCAACCGATTTATTTACTTCACACATTACGCTAGATTCTGCCAAATTACATTGGACAAGTATTTACAGCAACGTTTTCCTCTACTACAAAAAAGTATCCGATGCTCAATACGGCACTCCTATATCAGTTAGTAATCTAAATTCTTATCAATTAACAGGATTGGATGCCAATACAAGATATGTATGGAAAGTACAAGTTACTTGTGATGAAAATACAGTTGATTCTTATGAATCCACTTTTACAACACCATTGTCAAGCGGTATGGAAAACATATCTCTTGAATCTATAAAAGTATATGGTAATAGAAACAATGTTTATATTGTGAACGATCATCAGGTTAGAATTGATGAGGTAGCTATTTATGATATTTACGGAAAACAGATTTACCAGGGAAAAACCGTTAACAATTCTGAAGTAATACAGTTGATGGTAGCCAACGGGAATTATATTGTACGTTTAACTACCGAACACGGTATGTGCGTTTATAAAATTAATCTTGCAAGATAATTCCAAATAAAGTAAACCATCTCAGAAAGGTTGCCTGAACAACAGGCAACCTTTCTTTATGTAATCGTGTAAGTTGCTTTTATGTCACTATTCGGTAGTATCCCAAAAAGTGTCTATTTGATTTTTAGGATACTATTCCAAAAAGTGTGTAAATTTCCAATCATTGTAATTTTGACATTGCCATAAAAACACAATAAGAGATGAAATTTACACAATCACAAAAGTACGCAATTTTAGAAGAAATCATTCAAAGCGAATCGGGTATTAAACAAATTTTGAAGATGAGTTTAGCCATTTTGATGAAAGCAGAACGAGAAGAACACAATCGTTGAGAGCAGATTTAAACAATGGTTATCGTTTTCGCAAGACCTATGGTTAGGGTCAATTGTTGGAATTACAGGTTCCGCGAACGCGTAATGGCAACTTTTATCCCTTTATTTTAGGTTTG
>JAVWBZ010000262.1:0-2453 GCA_036649255.1 Bacteroidales bacterium | reverse complement strand
GTTTTTTCTTCCATATTTATGATGGACATCTATGCTCAAAAAGCCAAAGCAAAAGAAAAAACCGGGCATGAACTTATTTTCAACATCAAAGATGCCTCAGACGAAATCGTGTATTTAGCTATTCATTATAGAGAGAAGCTTATTCTAAAAGATTCCACGGCTCCCGTCGCGAAAGGGAAATATATTTTCAAAGGATCGAATTTATACGATGATGGTCTGTACACATTGGTTTCGCAAAAACGATATCCCTACTTAAATTTTATCATTGATCGCAACCAACAGTTCGAATATTCCCTCGACACAACTGGAAATGTGGAACATATTATCATTAAAAATTCTCCAGAAAATGAAGAGATGTTGGCATTCCAGAAAAAAACGATGGAATCGCAAAAAAAAATGCAGGAATGGCAAAAAAAACGCAGCGAATTTGAAACTGCAGGGAACAGCGACAGTGCAACATATTATTTAACCAAAATGAATAATCTGAATGATGGGATGTTGGATTTTATTCAATCGCTTATCAACCGAAACCCGAATTATCTATTTTCAAAAATGCAAAAAGCTTACATGAACATTGAAGTTCCCGAAATAAAAAATGAAGACGGAACCCTCAATACCGAAGCGCAGGCAGCTTACTATCGTAGCCATTACTGGGACAATATTGATTTATCAGATCACCGTTTTATTTTTCTTCCCGTTTTTGAGCCCAAAGTAAAAGAGTATTTTACTAAAATATTATGGTATCAGGAAACGGATACCATTAATAAGTATATAGATATGGTATTGGCCAAAACGGAAACCGACAGTTTGATGTTCAGATATTTTGTTGATTGGTTGTCATATCAATTCGAAACCAGCAAAATTATAGGACATGATGCTATTTTTGTTCATCTGGCCAAGAATAATCAGCTCAAAGGCAAGTGTCCCTGGATGGATGAGGATTTGATACGGAAATATGAAAAAAGAGTCAGTCGTATCGAACCTTTATTGATAGGAAAGCAGTCTGTTGAATTGATTATTCCCGATACTTCTCAAACGGATGATTTCACAAAATGGCACTCCTCTTACAAAATGCCGAAAAAGTATGTCATACTATGGTTTTATGATCCTGATTGTCCCACTTGTAAAAAAGAGTCAGCCAACTTAAGAATTCTTTACGATTCTTTGGAAACCGCTGGAACGCGCAACTTTGATGTTTATGGTATTGGAAATGACGCGGATATAGATCGCTGGAAAAAATATGTAAAAGATCAAAATTATCCTTGGCTCAATGTAGGAGGAAATAAAGCCAATGTAGATTATTTAGAAACTTATAACATCTATGAATCTGGAAATCCTACGATGTTTATTTTAAATGAAAAGAGAGAAATCATCTTGAATAAAAGAATTGACATGTTCAGTATTCCCGAATTTCTACAACAATATGAAAAAATCGAGGCCAACAAGCGAGCTCGAGAAAATAAATAGCATTTTTAACGGATTATAAAGGAATATTTTTTTTATCTTCGTGTTTCTCACTCTCTATTTCTTCCTCTTTTTCATCTTCTTCATCTAAAAAATACTCTTTTCTCTGAGGACCTTCATGGCGATAGAAAACGGCTAAAATGACTCCCGATATAGCACCCGAAAGGTGTCCTTCCCAGGAAATGTTTTGATTGGGAAACAACGCAGGGAAAAAGCCCCAAATAATACTTCCGTAAAGGAAAATAATAATCAACGTATAACCCATCATGTGTACCTCTTTTTTAATGATGGAAACAGTAATCATAAAAAAAGCCAGTGCATAAACCAAACCGCTGGCTCCTATATGAGTGTCGTTTCTGCCTATGATCCAAGTTAGGGTGCCGGTAAGCAAAAGTTGCATGAGCAAAATTAAAGATGCTTTCTTGCCAAAATAATAATAAAGACCAAACAATAAAAATAACAACGGCAAACAATTGGAAAAAAGATGAGCCCAGTTTTCATGCAAAAAAGGCATGGTGATAATGCCGAGTAACCCCAGAAATGTGCGGGGTTGAACACCATAATCATTCCAATTAAGTGTAAAAATATAGTTGACAACAAAAGCCAATACGACAAAAGCCACCATCAGCAATGATATTGTCAGAGAATGAAAAAATTTCTTTTTTTCAATATTTAATTCTGTTTCCATGTAAAAAATTTGATACAAAAATAATAAAAGAAAATGATAACATAATAATAAAAGGAAAAAAGAAGTCGTACACTCAAATGAGCCGTATGACTTCCCAATAGACAATTTATCATCCTATCAGAATCATCATTCTAATGATCCCGTTGTAATTTTCTACTTACTTTCACGATATTATTGGTATAAGAAACAATATTTTCCGATTCCTGAATAATAGAAAGATAAATCATACTCACTTTGGTACTGGCCTGTTGCTCTTTAATTCTTTTCAATTGTCCCCGTTTGATACGAGTCAATTCTGACA
>JAVWBZ010000261.1:0-2459 GCA_036649255.1 Bacteroidales bacterium | reverse complement strand
ATGACCGTCAATGAAATAGCAAAAAGTATTGATATTCAAAAAGTCATACCCATTATCAAATCATTGGTTGACAAGGATATTGTAATTACAGATGAAGAAATCAAGGATCCTTTTAAACCCAAATTTGAAACTTATCTATCTTTGGCCGATCCGTATAACAAAGATGAAGCAACTTTGTATGCATTAATCGACCAACTTAGCAGTTCAAAAAAAACAGCCAAGCAAGCAGATTTGATTTTAGCTTTTTTAATGAACGTTAAAAAAGACGACAAAACGGGGCATTTTGATTTACATAGTGCGGTGAAAAAAAATGAATTACTCAAGAATAGCGCCACGTCATTATCTAGGTTAAATACTTTGATTGACAAAGGAATATTTTTATCTAAAGATCATAAAATAAGTAGATTATTAGAATATAATTCTCAAGATTCCGCAACGAATATTGAACTTTCGGATAAACAACAACTGGTTTTTAATGAAATTCTCGATCAATTTACGCAACAAGATACTGTTTTATTGCATGGTGTTACAGGTAGTGGAAAAACAGAAATTTACATCAAGTTGATAGATAAAGTATTATCGGAAGGAAAACAAGTGTTGTATCTATTGCCAGAAATTGCGCTTACCTCTCAGATTGTAAATCGTTTAAGGAAATATTTCGGTGATAGAGTAGGTGTTTATCATTCCCGATTCAATGAATATGAACGGGTAGAAATATGGAACAGGGTACTTCAACACGATTCAAACACCCATTTCAACAATAAATACCAACTTATTCTCGGTGCTCGTTCTTCGCTTTTGCTCCCTTATAAAGAACTGGGGCTAATTATTGTGGATGAAGAGCACGATGCCTCTTACAAACAGATGGATCCGGCTCCCCGGTATCATGCCCGCGACAGTGCCATTGTACTCTCTTCAATTCATCACGGAAAAACTTTGTTAGGAACTGCAACTCCTTCTTTAGAAAGCTATTACAATGTTGAACAAAATAAATATGGATTGGTTCGGTTAACAGAAAGATTTGCAGCCAGTACCTTACCTGATATTTGGATTGTTAATTTATCAGAATCCATGAAGCAAAAAAAAATGCACGGTCATTTTTCACAATTTCTCCTAGATCACATGACCGAAGCATTAGAGAAACAAGAACAAATAATTCTTTTCCAAAACCGGAGAGGGTTTTCTTTAAGACTGTATTGCAATTCTTGCCAGACCATGCCCACTTGTATTCATTGTGACGTAACCCTCACCTATCACAAGAACAACCATCTTTTGAAATGTCATTATTGCGGTTATGCCATTGAAGTACCCACTGTTTGTCCCCACTGTAAAAGCACCGATATTGAAATGAAAGGTTTCGGGACCGAAAAAATAGAAGAATCCATATCCGAACTTTTTCCCCACGCCACCATTGCACGCATGGATTTGGATACCACGCGTTCCAAAAACAGTTATCAAAAAATAATTTCCGACTTTGAAAACCACAAGACTGATATTTTAGTCGGTACTCAAATGGTTACCAAAGGTTTGGATTTCAATAGAGTTAGTGTTGTAGGAATTCTCAATGCCGACAATTTAATTTCATTTCCTGATTTCCGTTCGTTTGAACGTGCTTTTCAAATTTTGTCGCAAGTAAGCGGTCGCGCTGGCAGAAAGGATATTCCGGGGAAAGTGATCATCCAGAGTTATCAACCGGAACACCCAGCCTTACAATACGTGGTAGCCAATGATTTTAACACGATGTATCTTCATCAAATGGAGGAAAGAAAACAATTTAACTATCCTCCTGTGTGCAGAATGATTAAACTTACACTCAAACATAAGGACCAAGAAATTGTAAATCGTGTAAGTTTGGCGTTGGCTCCCATTTTGCGTAAACAATTTCCTCACATGGTATTAGGCCCGGAGTCTCCCTTGGTTTCCAAAATACAAAACTACTATTTAAAAGATTTTTGGATCAAGTTGCCAAAAAACGGACAATTGGATGCTTCTAAATTATCATTACAAAAAACACTTTTCGAATTTCAATCCGATCAGGAAAACAAATCGGTTAGAATCATTATTACAGTAGATGCTTAATCTTTTTTATTTCACCTCTTCTATTTTATAATCTTTTATTTGCAATAAGCGCACTTTCTGATTTTCAAATCCGCCATGCTCGTATTTGTAGAAGTCGAAACCCAATGCCAACGGTGTAAAATCCACCTTTGACGAATCAAAATCATGAATCATCAATTCAATAAAATATTTGGTGATATCGTATCCCTGGTATGAGAAACGTGAAATTTCGGGAAAAGATTGAAATTTTTCAATGAAGTTAGTAATGAAAAATACCGTTCTATCTTGGCTATAATCCACATAATAGGGCGTAAAATAATGAACATTCATTTTATTAAAATACTCCACATCAATATCGCCAATACTGATCCAAGAGTCCGGAATAAAAAATGTAACCAATG
>JAVWBZ010000260.1:0-2459 GCA_036649255.1 Bacteroidales bacterium | reverse complement strand
TCCCTGCGGAGACACAGGACAATTAAAATAGTTTGCTTCATCGTCTATTACGATATTCCGGGTAATCCAATCTATCAACTTTTGACAAGAAGTTTCGGATTTCAGTTCCTTGTTCATTTTTTCTTTCAAAAAAGATCGCCACATACGCAACCCTTCATTGGATATTCTGGGGGAAATAATACCTTTTAAATAGACTTCAAACGGGTATTCTTCAGGATTGAAGAAGGTAATATGCGATTGCAGTGTGGCAGCACTTACATCTCTTACATCCTTTTCCGACAAAGAATTCAAAAAATCATACAGATAAATTCCTTTTTTCCTATCAGGGTTTGTCATCAAAAAATCTTTTATTTCGGCATAATTTCCCTCGCTTTTTTTAATAAAATATCGAACTTGTTCTTTTGTAAGATTTTCATTTACAATAAGATCAGCTTGTTTATCCGTCATAAAAGTAGCCATATAGGCATTTCTCAAAGAATCTTCATATTGCAATCTTTTATGATGGCGTTCAATTTCAGCCTGCTTCACTTTCTGTTGGTTATGCAATTCTGCCGGAGGGCACATTTCCAGTAATTCCACATACTCTTTTCCTTCTTCTTTATTTAAGATGATCGTTAATTCATCTTGAGCACGTACATCTATTTTTTTATAGCCATACTTAGTTCCTTTCGAAGCCCATATCAGCAAGTCACCCTTTCCGGTAGTAAGTTGAGCTATTCCGGCAGTATCGCTCTTCTTGCTTGCAATGGGATAATATTCGGCATAATTATAGAGTTTGAATTTCACTTCAGCGCCCGGCACGGGTTTGTTCGCTTCATCCAGTATTGTTATTTTTATTTTTTCAGTATCGGTATAATGAGGCAACATGTTGACCCGCGAAAAAAGCGGAGTTTGGTAATTCACCTCCTCCTCTCCTTTGTATTTCCCGAAAGCGTTGGAATGAACCATCATGGTGCGGGTACTGGGTATGGCAAACCATCCCATATTGAGTTCCGGGTCAGGTTCACAGGCACCCAGGAAGTACCATTTTCCATTCACCCAAACCTCTACCCAAGCATGATTATCATCGGTATGTGCCCACCGAGGCGTATAGCACTGACGGGCAGGAATACCCACAGAACGCAAAGCGGTAACGGTAAAAGTGGATTCTTCGCCACATCTTCCCAACGCATTTTTTACAGTGGATAACGGTGAAGAGGTGCGACTGTCGGAAGGTCGGTAGGTAACCTTTTCATGACACCAATGATTCACCTCCAATGCCGCATCATACATCGACATCTCTTTAATTCGATCTTTTAATTCATGAAAAAAAACGGTACGGGCACTATCCAAATTTTCATTATTGACACGATATGGCAAAACAAAATGGCGAAAAACATCTTCCGGCACAGAATTTCCCCAGCTAAAAAAGTTGCGAGCCTCCAAAGAGTTGCGTACCTGATTCAAATAGAAATTTCCATCATAATCGGCCAAATCGCTCAAAGGCATATAAGCATACAAAAACTCCAGCGCTTCCCGTTCTTCCTTGGTTATATCTCCGTCAAAAACAGAAAAGAGAGCCGTATGACGATCGCCCACCATTTTTTCTCTTTCTAAAAAATCCTGGTGTACCTGATGGCGTTCGTCTTTATCATGAATAAAATGTTTTTCAAAACAAGAAGTGGCCAACAAGGCTAAAAGGAAAAAAGGAAAAATAAAACGCTTCATACTATTCTTTTTAACAATAATTCTTTGATTAAATATTCTTTTACTCCAACATATGGAAGTTGCAAAAATAAACTATATTTTCTTAATATTAAAAGAAAAACAAGATTAAACTGATTGATAACAAAGGTCTTTTTGTGAATGAAGATTGAAGGAAAGGGTTTAAAAGAGCATCTTAAAAAATTTACGCAAAAAATTGAAAAAGATGAAAGTAAGAATGAAATACCCAGCAAACTATATTGTATGAACGAACTGATAGGGTCCTGAGAACGTTCAAAAAAATCAATAGCATACACAGTATTATCCAATAAGTACATTTATTTATTGATATTCAGTTGCTGACTATCCAAGTCTTGATCTTTATTAAAGTATTGTATTTACATAATATTGCAGGATTATCTGAAGATTTTTATCAGACAACAAGAGAATGAAATCGGATTTATTTTTCCAACACTTTCATTTTTAACACTTCACAAAGGGTTTTGAAAACGGTATGTAAGAAAGGAATATCATAAAATGATGCCTCAGAAAACAACAAGATCATATATATTATCAAAATAAAATGATCATCATGTAATTCCTAAAACGGCGCTTGAGAAATAACGTATACACACTAAAGAGGGTACTGCTGAAATACTCAAAAGGGTTATGGGTTTTATTATAGAAAAGAATCTCACCCTATTTGATTTAAACGAACAAACCGCATGGGTGAGGGGTGGAAGCGACACCCCGTAGCTGCCTGAGTGTTACGAAGG
>JAVWBZ010000259.1:0-2481 GCA_036649255.1 Bacteroidales bacterium | reverse complement strand
CTGCCCACAGTGGAGGCAGCGCTCTTATTAATAGGGCACGTGACGATTAACCCGAAAGTATTATTTGTATACAATAACCGCCTTAAAACACGAAAACAGGAAGTTCAGGTGGGACGAATAAACAGCAAAAGGACGCCTCGTTTCGGCCATACCTTCGCTTTGGGCCCAATTTTAATGAGCAAAATGATTAATTTCGCAATACAAAATGAAAATAACAAATACACACTTTTGGGGATACTACCGATGTATCAAACCTTGTCCGGATAAAAATCAATATACTAATTTATATATTTCAAAAAAACGCATTCGGAACATCCGATCTCATCGTTTTCAATTATCCTAACAAATGGTTTTAAATCACATAATATATTATATTTCAATATTTTGTACAAATCATATACAATTGAAATCTCATTTCATTCCTCAAAACAAAGAGCCCCCCCCCCCAATATTTGTAAACAAAAGCATTATATCTCTTTTCTACAAATCATAAAAATTTCTCTTCCCTTGCCGGCATCCAGCCTTAATCAACTCTTTTACCAATAATCCTGCACTTCATACATCTTCTATTCCTATAATCTTGTTTTTTCTTGATCCATTTTTATCAGAAATCCATTTTTATCAAATACTCTATTTTTTTATTACTTTTGCTAAATTAATAACCTTATTAAATAGAATTATTAATGCCCCTAAAAAACGAAGTAAATACAAAACTGAAAATAGGAGAAATAGAAGAAAAGCTATTTCTTAAAATTGTAAAAAAGATCCTTAATAATCTCCCTGGTATTCATTCTATTTATTAAAACCCATCTACATGGCCATTTCCATCCAAAACATCAGCAAATCTTTCGACCATAAAACGGTATTGAAAGATATTACTCTGAATTTGCCCAACGGGAACTTAATGTGTCTGTTGGGGCCGTCAGGGTCCGGAAAAACAACCCTTATTCGACTAATCCTGGGGGAAATCGCTCCCGACCACGGAACAATTACCATCAACGAAACCCTCATTCCTAACCTCGCCATCATGAAAAATATTGGCTTCATGCCTCAAAGCGATGCTCTTTATGAAGACTTGTCGGCAATTGACAATCTCTTTTTCTTTGGACGACTCTACCGGATGAAAAGATCGAAAATGCAACAACGGGCAATGGAAGTATTAGAAATGGTAGCGCTCTCCGACGACAAAAAGAAAAGAGTAAGCAAGTTTTCAGGCGGAATGAAAAAGCGTCTCTCCTTGGCCATTGCCCTGCTCAACAAACCCGAAATACTCTTACTGGATGAACCCACCGTAGGAATTGATCCCTTGCTACGCCGAACCATTTGGGAGCAATTCAAACAATTTCGCAATCAAGGGTGTACCATCATTGTAACCACTCATATCATGGATGAGGTAACCGAATGTGATTATGCTTCTCTCAGTCTCGAGGGCAAACTTCTGGCCTTCGACAAACTTCCTCATCTACTTAATGCCACCCCCAACCAACGAATTGAGGAGCTTTTTCTAATGAGCAAATAAATCCCCCAACCCGAAAAAGACCCTATAAATTTTCTTAATAAAGACAGCTCCATAATATTATTCAACCTCCTTTTATTCACCCGACAATAAGAAAAAATAAAATGAAAGCATTTATAATCAGGATTTTACAACAAATAAGAAATGATAAAAGAACATTGGCTTTGTTGCTTTTTGCACCATTGCTCGTTATGACCTTGGTCTATTTTCTATTAGGCAATAGTGACTATAAAGGGAAGATAGGTATTTACAATATCCCTGCTCCTCTCACTTCTATCCTGAAAAAAAAGACAACCATCACAGAATTAACTGATACCAACAAAATCGATAAAATGCTAAAAAAAGATTCTGTTGACGCTGTATTGTGGATGGAAGGAACTAATCTGCGATTAAGAATTCTAGAATCAAACAGCAAAACCGCCATTGCCGTTAAAGCTATACAGGAATCGCTGTCAGAACTCATGCCCATGGGCAGCTTTAAAATTGAAATGCTATATGGTTCGCCCGATGACAACATGTTCGACTCATTGGCTTTTGTATTCTTGGGATTTTTATCTTTCTTCTTTACCTTCATTGTAGCGGGAATGGCACTGGTAAGAGAACGATTCAGCCAAACACTGGAAAGGGTTTTCACCACACCGGTACGTCGGTACCAAATTGTAGGCGGCTATATGTTAGGTTACGGAATTTTAACGGCTGTACAAGGCCTTCTGATTATACTCTTTGCCATTTATGTACTGGAAGTGCCGTTGGCCGGATCACTCTGGCTCTGTATCTTGGTCATGGTGTTACTCGCCTTTACGGCCGTAGCCACCGGGGCGCTCGTCTCCATCTTTGCCAACAGCGAATTTCAAGTAGTACAATTCATCCCTATCGTGGTCATTCCGCAAGTATTCTTCACTGGCCTCATTCCCCTCGAAACCATTCCGTACGGTTTGGGAAAACTTTGTTACCTCATGCCAGTC
>JAVWBZ010000258.1:0-2485 GCA_036649255.1 Bacteroidales bacterium | reverse complement strand
AGTTCTGTCTAAAACGGTTCCATCAGCAAAAAAGGAAGGTGCTACCCCCACTACCTTGCCACCATTTTGAATCATTTCGCCGGAAGCGGCCCCCATCAAACCAATGGAAGCGCCACCATAATATAAAGTCAACTTAAGTTCTGCACATTTTTTTCCGAATTGTTTTGCCAAATCAATATATTGCGGATGATTTCCGGCAGCAGAACCACAAAAAAGAGCAACGGATGTCAAATTCATAACAATTGTATTTTTTTAATAGCATAAATCGTCACAGAAATCAAAATATAGGTAAGAACGATAATCGGGAATGCCCCCAATCTAAAGATGATCAATAGAATAAGCGATAGAAGTAAAAAAATATATCTTACTTCATTCCCTTTAAATTTAAAATGTTTGAATTTAAGAGAAAACATCGGCAGTTCGGAAATTAATAGCAATGAGAAGATGATGGTTAAACCTAAAACAATCCAGAAATTATTGACAAATAGCAATTGATCGGATGAAAAGTGTAAAAAACCTAAAAAGAGAGCATTGGCCGGTGTTGCCAACCCAATGAAATCGGTTCTTTGACGTTCGTCATGATTAAATTTAGCCAACCGTAAGGCAGAAAAGGCTGGTACAATAAATGCACAGTAGGGTAGGTAGGGAATCAATCCCACCAAGGTATCGGGAGGCAGATTCTGAATACATTTTTCCATCCAAACAAAAATAATCATGGCCGGTGCTCCTCCAAATGAAAATACATCTGCCAAAGAATCCATATCTACTCCAATATCAGATTGTACCTTCAATAACCGGGCACTAAAACCGTCTAAGAAATCAAATACCGCCGCCAATACAATAAACAAAGAAGCAATGGGAAGATTTCCCTTGAGTGCATTTACAATAGAAATACATCCACAAATGATATTTAAACAAGTGATAAAGTTAGGAATATGTTTTTTCATGATGCTATTTTTTAGTAAAAGTTACTCTTTTTTCGTTAAAATTTGCGGCAGCATTATTCACTTTTTGATAATTTGTAAATTCACTTACGGGATAATACAACCTATTGTAATATTCGGAACAATGGATCACAATGTTATTCCCTTCCTGGCTTGCGGTTGAAACAAAACCTGCTTGGGCCGTGGAAGCATCATCCGTATCATATACGGTTATATTTACATTAGCCAAATCCTTACACTGGTATCCTTCAGGAATTTCAATGGTAATCGTACGTTGAAAAAGATGACGGAAAGGAAATTCAATCGGTAACATACGAGTTTCTTCTTGTTTTAATTCACTTTGTTTTCCAATCAGTTTTCCTATATTTAATACAATCACATCATGGCTTATTTTTACATATTCATAAGAAGAGATATCAGCGGTCATGATTAACGGTTTTATCCAAACATCCTCAGGAGTGGCATTTTCAATCTTTTCATTGCTGATATTCGTATTTTCAGAGCCCAATCCTATAAAGTGTTCTAAAATATTTTCTTTGACTTCAATTTCATAATAGGGATAATTGGCTTGAAAACCAAAACTGGTGTATCCACGTAAATTTCTATATAAAGCACCCGTTAACATCTTTCCATTTATATCAATTCGAGCTTGAATCCGAATGGAATCGGTAGTAGCTTGCATCGGGAGGAGGGGAATTTCTCTGATTTGGGAAATAAATGTAGAAGTTTTGCCCACGGTTACTTTAGAAAAAAAAGCCCCGTTATTTCCCGTAAATTGCGAAGGTGTTAAGCCAAGGCGATATGCGAAGATATCAACAGACAAATATTGTTGAGTATTGGGAAAATAAAACAATAGGTCATTCAAGAAATTGGTAGCATCGAATGTTTTGTCAAATTTATTGTCGATTTTATCACAAGTCAGTACAATTTCATTTTCAATTCCGAACTGTTCAAAAAGATGATAATACAATTTAGTGAGGCCAATGGTATTGGCTAATTTAGTAGATAAGATACTTTTTATTTCTGATAGTCCTGAACCGTTTATATTCAGGATGTAGAAGTTTTCTTTTACATAATTTTCAATTTTTCTGATTTTCTCCTCCTCCGTCATTTCTTTGGAAATCTCTATTTTTTTTCCTAATTTGTAAATCTTGCTTATATCCGATTTATCCAACTGTGCCACAATATTATAGACCGATTGAGCATAAGCATCTATGGTGTTGATTCGTATCTTGCCATGTGCAAGATTATAGGCAATTACATATTCTACTGTTTGTAAATTAGCTTTATAAAAAGAAAGGGGGTCATCGTTCATTCCGGGAATTTCAGGTGAAAAAATGTAAGTAAATCTTCTTTCTTCGTTTTTGATTACAGTGTCAATGGCATCGGGTAAACCATTATATGAACGCACATCCGCTTTTAAATGGGCAGGTAAAATCAACGTAAATTCTACATTTTTTTTAGGAATGGAAGATTGCAAATAATAACCATCTTCGTATCGCAAAGGGCTTCTAAAAATGAAAAAATACTCAATAATAGCT
>JAVWBZ010000257.1:0-2490 GCA_036649255.1 Bacteroidales bacterium | reverse complement strand
CAGTGTGGTAACACTGCAATTGACTGATTTGAATGCCGCCTATGTCTCATTTTCTGACAGCGTATGTGGGAGTTATATTTGGAAAGATCAGATCTACACCGCATCGGGAATCTATACCCAACGATTCACTGCCGAAAATGGTTGCGACAGTGTAGCAACGCTGACTTTGACCGTGCATCCAACCTATGTTGTATCCTTCTCTGAGGAGGTTTGTGCGGGAGAACCTTATCAAGCAAATGGCTTTGATCTTCCGGCCGATTCAATTCCAATAGCGGGCGCTTATGTTTTTAATCGCAGGTTTACCACGGCATTTGGTTGCGACAGCTTGGTTACATTGAATTTACAAGTAATTCCCCAGGTCGTTACGGAATTTTCCGAAACAGCCACCAATCAATATACGTGGAACGGGCATACTTATACCCAAAGCGGTGATTATGTGCAAACGTTTACTTCTGCTCACGGTTGCGACAGTACGGTAATACTGCATTTAACCATTGTGCCTGTTTGCGAAGCTCCCGAAGGTTTGTTGGCGGTGGCAGAAGAAAATCGTGTGAGATTGAGTTGGAACTCCTCTCCTGCAGCCCTCTATTATTTGCTATTTCGAAATGGAGTTCAGATTGAAAATTCTATTGATACTATTTCTTATATCGATGCAGCTCTGGAATATGCAACCCATTATTGCTATACGTTAAAAGCGATTTGCGAACACGGTGAATCTGAAATGAGTGAAGAGGCCTGTGTTTGGACACTTCCCGATGGAATAGGTGTCTTTACTGATCCTATTCGAATATTTCCTAATCCTGCTCATACCATTGTTTCCGTTGAATATAAATATTTGAAAGATATTCGGATTTATAATTCAATCGGACAACTTTTGGAAACTGTTAACGCCAATGGAGAACCGGGGGTGCATATCAGTATGAAAAACCATGCTTCGGGAGTTTATATATTCAAAATCAAGACTGTTGACGGATATGAATTTTCAAAACGTGTCGTGGTAGAGAAATAATTACTTCTCTTTTTTCCCTTTTTCAACGGTTTTGCATCTCAAAAAATGCGAGAAACCGTTTTGAGAGTTGACAAAAATAGGAAAATTAGAAGTGTCTGCTTTTTTTGTTGGGCAAAAAGTTTTTAGTAAAAAAAGAGTTGTATCTTTGCCGCTTCAATTATTTACCCTATGAATGAGATTATTTTCTTATCCGCTTTTTTGGTCTTAGTGGCCTTGATGTTGACACTTGATTTAGGGGTGTTTCATAAAAAAGATCATACAATTTCTTTTAAGGAAGCTGCGATATGGACGGCTGTTTGGATTGGCACGGCTTTGTTATTTTATGGTTTTATTTATCTGAAAGCAGAATGGATTCATGGGATCGATACCTTTGAAAAACTGGCTGAAATTAACCAGCGCCACGGGCATAATCTGAAATTGAACGATGCTCTTCCCTTTGCCGAAAACTTGCAGCTGTACCGGAAAGCCATGTCTTTGGAATACCTGACGGGCTATTTGATTGAAAAATCGTTATCTATTGATAATATTTTTGTGATGATCATGATTTTTATGGCTTTTGGAGTTGATAAGAAATATTACCACAGAGTATTGTTCTATGGTATTTTGGGAGCCATTGTTTTACGTTTTGTCTTCATCTTTGCCGCTTCTGCTTTAATTCAACGTTTTCATTGGATATTATTGATATTTGGCGGAGTTTTGATCTTTACCGGAATCAAGATGTTTCTGACACGAAAGAAGAAAGAAACCATTGATACCGAGAAACATCCTGTTGTGAAATTTCTATCCAAAAAGAACTTGATCACACCCCATTTTCATGGGCATGATTTTTTTGCAAAAATTGATGGTCGCTGGTTGTGTACCCCTCTGTTTGTGGTGTTAATGATTATCGAATTTTCGGATGTGATCTTTGCATTTGACTCCATCCCGGCAATCTTTTCTGTGACTCAGGATCCTTATATCGTATTCTTTTCTAACATATTTGCTATTTTGGGCTTGCGTTCCCTCTTCTTTATGCTGGAAAGTGTGATGGATAAATTTCAATACCTCAAAACAGGTCTGGCTGTGTTGCTGACTTTTATTGGAGTGAAAATGCTACTTCCTGATTTATGTGGTATTCATATTAGTACACCAATCTCTTTATTGGTGATTGTGGGGATATTATTGATTAGCATCTTGGCATCCATATGGTTTCCTGCTAAACCGAAAACAACCAATTAATTCACCCTTTTTGGGGGTGTCCCTTCGCCTCCTAACTTGTTTTCTATTCTCTCCGTTGTTTTACCTCCGGCTCAGGGCCGGGCTTTCCGCTTCTACTCCTCGCCGCCACAGCGGCTGCGGGGTAGCCGCTGCAATCCCTCACCCAACGGCTTGGACGCTCTACCCGCCATTATGACTTTCTCCCGTCTTTTTTATGGCATGTTTCTGAAATAGTTTTCTTGACTCACGATAATATTTTTCTAAATCACTAAATTTATGACGTA
>JAVWBZ010000256.1:2235-2500 GCA_036649255.1 Bacteroidales bacterium | reverse complement strand
CCGAAATTTAAGATCAATACTTTCACAGGAGAGGCGATGTCTGTTGGAAAAAGATTCAATTCGTTTAATACATCGTAAATTCGTTCCGCACCGTAGGAAATTCCCACCCCCGACATGTTTTTAAGCCCGAAAATACCGGTCAAATCGTCGTAACGTCCCCCGCCCGAGATGCTGCCAATGTTTACCTGATTGGCTCTTACTTCAAAAATTGCTCCGGTATAATAATTCAAACCGCGAGCCAATGTAATATCCAGCTCAATGGGTG
>JAVWBZ010000256.1:0-2225 GCA_036649255.1 Bacteroidales bacterium | reverse complement strand
TATATTCATCAAAGAAGCATAATTCAACATCTGTTTAACCTCTTCAATCCCTTTGGTTCCTATCTGGCTTTGACTGAATATCTGGCTTAAGAGATTCAATTTCTCTTCATTGCTTCCCGTAAAACTGAAAAATGGATCTAATTTGGTGATGGCATCAAGATGTAATCCTCTTTCTACTAATTCTTCACACACTTTTTCTTTGCCTATTTTGTCTAATTTATCAATACTGGTGCAAATGTCGGTAATTTTATCGACTTCCCCTACCACTTCTGCTATTCCAGATAAAATCTTACGATTGTTGATTTTAATGGTAATATCAATTCCTAATTTCATGAAAATTTCGTGAGTGATTTGCATTAATTCGGCCTCATTTAAAAGTGAATTACTGCCGATAACGTCTGCATCACATTGATAAAACTCTCTGTATCTACCTTTTTGGGGACGATCGGCACGCCATACAGGTTGCATCTGATAACGCTTGAAGGGAAATGAAATTTCACTTTGATGCTGTACCACAAAACGGGCAAAAGGAACCGTTAAATCATAACGTAATCCTTTTTCACAAAGTTTGGTAGCCAATAGAGTGGAAGATAATTCCATGTCAACCCCTGCTGTAAAATCCCCGGAATTGAGTACTTTAAACAAAAGACGATCCCCTTCTTCTCCATATTTACCCATAAGAGTTGAAAGGTTCTCCATGGAGGGAGTTTCAATCGGAAGATAGGCATGTTTTTGAAATACTGAGCGGATGATATCAAAAATATAATTTCTGCGAATCATTTCAATAGGAGAAAAATCGCGGGTTCCTTTTGGAATAGAAGGTTTTACTACGGCCATTTTATTGTCAGTTTTAAAGATGCAAAAATACAAAAAAAGAAGGAGTCCTCTATCTGGTTTATGAAATGAAATAAGATCTTTTTTTAATTGAAATATTCAGAAATAGCATAGAAATGTAATTTGTAAATTAATGGTAAAAATCGTTTTTGTAGAATGTAAAATAAACGATGTTTTGAAAATGAATTTTGAAATAGACACTTCAAGAGCCTCTTCTCTTATTTATTTTTAATTTTAACTTTGGTTCAAATAGATGAAAATGCTGTTATATTTTGAAATAGATAATACAAAATTGCTATGCTGCTCATCTTTTTGAGTGTAATTTTATTTTTTTAATCTTTTTTAATTTTATTTTTAATGAATCTATTTTTGGTACATTTAATTTTGAATAATAATGATTTTTAGTAATTTAGATCTATTGTTATTTTCTATTTTTGCAAAATATAAGAATGAAAAATTGGTTGACATAAAACATAATCTTTCGATATATATTTAGTGTAAATATATTGATTGATTAATAAAAAATAATCAATGAAAATAAAACCACAAAAAAGAGATGCCACAGATACATCTCATCCGCTTCGCTTGTTTGATGTGGCAGAATTTTCTGTGCATGATGGCCCCGGTAATAGAGTTGTAATTTATTTTCAGGGTTGTGAAGTGCAATGCGATTGGTGTCATTCACCGCATTCACAACCTGTATGTGCCCCACTACTGTTTAACTACAATGCTTGTACTGGATGCAGAAGATGTGTATCTGCCTGTTCCAACCAAGTGCATCTGTTTTGTGAGGGAAAACATCTCATCAATAGGAAGAAATGTGTACAATGTGGAGTGTGTATAGAGCAATGCCCCAATAGTATAGCCGCCGTAAATGGAAGTGCCTTGCATTTACCTACGGTAACTGTAACTGTTTCTTCCTTATTAAAACAAATTGAACCTTACTTGCGCCTGATTGAAAAAAACGGAGGAATTACGTTATCTGGCGGGGAAGCATTGTTGCAGTTGGATGCAATCAAAGAGTTGTTGCAGTATTGCAAACAAAAAAGATATCATATCGCCTTGGAAACGTCGGGACTTTTATCAACGGAAATCTACGAACAAGTAACGCCGTTGGTTGATCTCTGGTTATTTGGCATGCGTGTCATAACTGGAAAAAAGGGAGGTCGTCACGATAATCATATAAAGAGAGTATTGGATATGTTGGTGAAACAGAATGCCAAGATCCTTCCCCGTATTCCCATGGTACCCGGTTTTTTCAATAGAGATGATGTTCTGCAGAGTTTGGCAATATTGCTGCAAACTCACGCTTTAAATACGATTTGCTTAAGTCCGTGGAACAAAAATTATTCCATTTATTATGATCAAAGCGGTATTCCAATGCAAATGCC
>JAVWBZ010000255.1:0-2521 GCA_036649255.1 Bacteroidales bacterium | reverse complement strand
AACAGTACGGTGAAACGAAAGTACAGTCATTGCAACCCACCTTGATTGAATATTCTTCGCCCAATACGAATAAACCGCTTCACTTGGGACATATCCGAAATAATCTTTTGGGTTACTCGGTTTCACTTATTTTAGAAGCTTGTGGAAAAAATCCTATTAAGGTGAATTTGATCAATGACAGAGGAATTCATATTTGTAAATCAATGCTGGCTTGGCAAAAATTTGGGAAAGGAGAGACTCCTGAAAGTGCCAATATGAAAGGCGATCATTTGGTGGGGAAATATTATGTAGAGTTTGATAAACATTATAAAACGGAGATTCAAACTTTGAAATCTCAAGGAATGAGTGACGAAGAGGCTGCAAAACAGGTTCCGTTGATGCTTGAGGCACAGGAAATGCTACGAAAATGGGAAAATGGTGATGAAAAAATACATGCCTTATGGCAAATGATGAATGATTGGGTATATGCCGGTTTTGATCAAACTTATCGCCGATTGGGAGTAGATTTTGATAAAACGTACTATGAATCAAAAACCTATTTATTGGGGAAAGCTTTGGTGGAAGAAGGTTTGCAAAAAGGAGCTTTTTATCGCAAAGCGGATGGTTCTGTTTGGGTTGATCTTACAGCAGAAGGGTTGGATGAAAAATTGCTGCTTCGTTCCGACGGAACTTCTGTCTATATGACTCAAGATTTGGGTACTGCTGAACTTCGATATGAAGAGTTTTACCCTTCTCAAATGATCTATGTGGTGGGCAATGAACAGAATTATCATTTTGATGTACTTAAGTTGGTGTTGGAGAAAAAACTTGGGAAAGAGTTTGGAAAAGAAATTCATCATCTCTCTTATGGAATGGTGGAATTACCTTGTGGTAAAATGAAATCACGTGAGGGTACGGTAGTGGATGCCGATGATTTAATGGAAGAGATGATTTTGCAGGCCAGAGAGAGCACCGAAGCACTTGGGAAAATTGATTTCACATCGGAAGAAAACTCTAAATTATTTGAAATGATAGGGTTGGGGGCTCTTAAATATTTTATTCTCAAAGTTGATCCTAAAAAAAACATGTTGTTTGACCCTGCTGAATCAATTGATTTTAATGGGAATACGGCTCCCTTTATTCAATATACACACGCTCGTATTAAATCATTGTTACGCAAAGCTTTAGCTGATCAGGTGGATCTCAAAGTGCAAAACTCTGACGATATTCATTTGGGAATCAACGAATATGATTTGATTAAAATGCTGTATGCTTATCCGCAGGTGGTGGCACTTGCCGGTGAAAATTTCAGCCCGGCCCTTATTGCCAATTATGTGTTTGAACTGGCGAAAGATTTTAATCGTTTCTATCAGGAAGTTCCTATTTTTAAAGAGGAAGATGAAGAGATAAGAAGAATAAGATTACAAATATCTCAGTTTGTAGCCTTGGTCATTAAACAAGGAATGCGCTTATTGGGCATTGAAGTTCCAGAAAAGATGTAACTATTTTGTCTGTTCCGCCCCTACAACATAGTTTTGCGATTGCGTAGGAGTACTGATAGTTAAATCTATAATATCGTATGCTGTGTTTTTAGGTAATTTAGGTAAGGTGAAATTGATTATTTTTTTACCTGATATGTCGTAGGTTTTGGTGGTAATTTTGCCACTTTTTCTTGATTTTGCCGTGATTGTCAGGGGAGTGGGAGTTTCTGTTGTAATGGCAATATTCGTTTTTCCGTTATGGGATACAAATGATTGAAAATCTGCCAAATTTTTTACATTTTCTTTCAGATTTAGATAGTTATAAGCTCTTAAGAAATCAGTAATTCCATATCCTAAAGAAGAGTCGGGAGCCATGATTTGACTCCCACTTTTGCGAATGGCATCTATGATTTCCAAGTTGCTTTTTTCTGGGAATGCCTGCCATAAACAAACAACCATACCCGATAATATGGGAGAGGAAAATGAGGTTCCGTTCGATTTGAGTGTTTTGCTTCGGGGAGTGGCCACAAAAGTATTTTTTCCAACGGCACAAGCATCCGGTTTAATTCTTCCATCGGCTGTTGGGCCGTAGGAACTGAAAGAGGCACGCTTTCCATTAATATCTACTGCCCCAACCGATAAAATCTGCTCGGCATCAGCTGGTGCTCCTATGTATTTCCATTTTTTAGTTCCTTCATTTCCGGCACTGTTACAAACAATCATTCCTTTGGAGGCGGCAATGGTAGCGGCTCTTGAAGCACGGCTTGTTTTTCCGTTAAGATCCTCATATGTTCTGGTTTGCAACGAATCGTCAAATTTGGTGTAACCCAACGAGGAATTTAATACCTGACAACCTAAACTGTCTGCCCATTCAATTCCTGCGACCCAATTGTCTTCTTCTATTTTGTTTTCACTTCTGCCATCTTCTGTTTTAGCTACGTAGGCCGCTACAAAAGGGGCTGATCCTACCAATTCTCCTGGAACATAGGAAGCAATGCAGGAAAGTACCATCGTGCCGTGACTTGCTTCTCTGAAAGGATTTTCTCCTAATAGTACAAAAT
>JAVWBZ010000254.1:0-2563 GCA_036649255.1 Bacteroidales bacterium | reverse complement strand
GGAACTTTGAGGCACGAGAATTGTTTGAAGAAATTGCCGGAGATTTATGGAAAGAGTATGGACAAAATCCGGTTCATGTTCTTCAGATTTTACCTTATGAAAGAATAGAAAAATTTGTTCAGGATCAGCATTTTATTCATAAAATGAACAAGGTATATGAAGATTTTAATCTTTATATGAACGAACCACCTACCCGTGATGATAATAAAATAGCCTATTTCAGCATGGAGTTTGGAATCAGTAACGAATTGAAAGTTTTTTCGGGTGGTTTGGGAATGCTGGCTGGCGATTATTTAAAAGAAGCCAGCGATAGCAATGTAAATATGATAGGAGTGGGACTCTTGTATCGTTATGGTTACTTTACCCAGCAAATATCCGCTATGGGCGATCAGATTAATATATATACAGCACAGAGTTTCTCTAAATTGCCTATTAAACCTTATAAAGATGAAAATGGCGATTGGCTGAAAATAAGTTTGGCTTTGCCCGGCAGAAATTTACATGCTCGTATTTGGCGGGTAGATGTAGGACGTGTACCACTCTATTTGTTGGATACCGATTTTAATGAAAATTCGGAAGAGGATAGATCTACTACCAGTACACTTTATGGCGGAGATTTGGAAAATCGACTGAAACAGGAGTTCTTACTGGGTATTGGCGGAATTAGAATGCTGGAAACACTGGGTGAAAAACCGATGTTGTATCATCTTAATGAAGGACATGCTGCCTTCTTGAATCTGGAACGCCTCCGACTGATTATGCTTGAAAAGCACATTCCGTTGGCCATGGCAATGGAAGTTGTGCGAGCTTCTTCGTTGTATACAACGCATACACCTGTTCCCGCCGGACATGATTCGTTCAGTGAAGATTTAATGCGTAAATATTTTTCTTATTATCCAGAAAGATGTAATATTACTTGGCAGGCTTTTATGGGATTGGGAAGAGAACATACCAATTATATGAATGATAAGTTTTCAATGAGTGTACTGGGTTGCAAGTTGTCTCAGGAAATTAATGGCGTAAGTAGAATTCATGGCCGTGTTTCCCGCGAGATGTTTGAGGATTTGTATGAAGGACATTTTGCCGACGAACTGCATATTGGCTATGTGACCAATGGCGTGCATTATCCTACCTGGGCACATAAAAAATGGCAAATATTTCACAGGGAAGTATTCGGAAAAGAATTTTTTCATCATCAATCTAATCCTGAAATTTGGGATAAAATTTACAAGGTGGAAGATGAAAAAATATGGAGCCTCAAAGAAGAATTACGTGGGGAGATGATTGAGGAGATCAAAGGGCTCTTGGAAGAACAAATGCGTCGTAGAAATGAATCACCAAACTTAATTGTAGAAACGATAAGATCTATTCGTAAAGATGTGCTCACTATTGGTTTTGCTCGCCGCTTTGCTACCTACAAACGGGCCTATCTTTTATTTACCAATGAAAATAGATTGCGTGCGTTGTTGACGAATGACGAAAAACCGATGCAATTTATATTTGCGGGTAAAGCGCACCCCAATGACAAAGCGGGACAAGACTTGATTAAACGAATCATTGAATTTTCGCGGAAACCCGAATTTATAGGTAAAATCATATTTGTAGAAAATTATGATATGATTTTGGCCAAAAAAATGATTTCGGGTTGCGATGTATGGCTGAATACTCCTACACGTCCGTTGGAAGCTTCCGGTACCAGTGGGGAGAAAGCAGTTATGAACGGCGTACTTAACTTTAGCGTGTTGGATGGCTGGTGGGCGGAAGGTTACCAGTTCGGTGCAGGATGGGCCATCAATGAACAAATAACCTATACCGATAATAGATTGCAGGATGAATTGGATGCTACAACCATGTATGCCATGTTTGAAGAACAGATCGTACCGGCATTTTATCAAAGAAACAATGATCATATTCCGGAACAATGGGTAGCCATGATGAAAAATTGCTTTGCCAAAATATCACCTCATTTTACTATGAAACGCCAACTAGATGATTATTATACAAAATTTTACTATAAATTGGAAGCCAGAACTAAGCTGTTGAATGAAAATGATATGCAAAATACATTCAAATTGGTGCGTTGGAAAGAAAAAGTATTGACAGCATGGGAAAATATAGAAGTGGTACATTTAACCCTTCCTTCCTCGTTTGAAAATAATTTCTTTTTAGGAGAAAAATTAACAACCATATTACAATTGAAAATCGGTAATTTGGAACCTCAGGATCTGAAAATAGAGATGATATTTGTAACTCGTAATGAAGAAAAAACACAACTGTTTAAAAAACATACTTTTATCTTTAAAAAAGAGGAAAATGGAGTGACTACTTTTGAGTGCAATATAGAGGCTAAAAATGCAGGCGTTTGGAACTGTGCGGTGCGTGTCATTCCTGCCAATCCGTTATTGCCTCACGACATGGATTTTAATTTGGTAAAATGGCTTTAGATCCCATGGATCATGGATAATAAACTGTAAAAATTGGATGAAAATGAATGTGCATAAAATTTGAGAGAACTTAGATTAATCAATTTTTGCTGTCTATCCTATCTGGAGATTTTCTGTCA
>JAVWBZ010000253.1:0-2566 GCA_036649255.1 Bacteroidales bacterium | reverse complement strand
TCATATCCTATAAAGGAACTTTCCATATAACACCAGGTAGAAGCAGCACTATAATTATTCGCATCCATCGTATTGATAATTGTAAAAGTAGAAATATCATCAGGATCACTCATAACACCAACTTCCAATATACCAGGAAGAGAATTTGTATTGGCATAAAATGATATTTGCAAGTTGGCAATATCAATATTTTCAGCCAATTTGGGAGAAATAGCAACACTGGACTTATCAGATACGGTATTAAATTGCATACTGTAAGCACCTGTTCTTTTCTTATAAGTTGCAATTTTGGGGTAACTTACGCTAGTATTGCCCGGATTCAATCGTTTCCAACAAAAAATAAAGTCCGAATTAGATTCGCCTTCAAAGCCTTCAAAGTAAGGCAAAGTTTCAACCAATGAACATTCAGTTCTGAAATCTTTTCTGGTAGACCATTCGGTTTCTTCAGCACCGCAAACGGTTCTCACATAATAGCTATATTGGGTATTGGGATCCAAATTCAAGAAATTATAAAAAGTATCGGTAGTAACCACCGCAGTTGCCGTATCCATCATAAAACCATAGTGACCGTATTTTATTTCCACCTGAGTTGCAGAACCGTTGGGTTCCCAATTGATAGTAGCACTGTTAAAAGTAACATCATAAGCATCGCTCGGATTGGTTATGATACAAGTAGAAAGAGCTTCCAATACTACATCATCCATATATAAAGAAAGAGATCCTTTTTCTTTTGGAGATATGACAGCAATATATAATCCTTCTCCCTGATAGTTATTAAAAGGAACAGTAATGTTATACCACATATTGGTATTGGGGAAATTAGAAGGTGACAATTCCTTAACCAACGTAAAGGTATTTATATCGGCGGGATTTGTCATCACTCCTATTTGGAAATATCCATAAGTAGCACTTGTAATCAATGCTTTAAATTTCAATTGAACCGTATTAGCTGGAATAGAAGCATCCAACGGAGGCAAAGCCATTCCGTAATAATTAGAATTGCTACTGCTAAAATAGAGAGCAGTTGGTGCTGAAGAGCTATTGGTTGTATGAATATAAGGATAATAAGTAGTGGTACTTGCATCACTTGTAATACGAGTCCAACAAGTAGGATATGATTTATTATTCATGGTATAAGAACCTTGATTTTCAAAATTATTGGTATAAGGCAATTCTGAAATGGCAGTACATTCGGTTGAAAATGTACAGACTTTACTCCATGCCGAATATCCTGAAGGACATTCCGAACGTACATACAAATCATACTTGGTATTGGGGAACAAATTATCCACCGTAAATGAAGTGGAACAACCATGTAAATCATCTGCGGAAGCCAAATAAGGAGCAACCGTAAAAGGTAAACATATATATTGAAAGGATGAATTAGTGCCACCGTCAAAAGTCACATCAGCCGTTGTTCCGGTGATATTAGATGCTACCACATGAGTAGGACGTGAACAGTTAGAAGTTATGGCAATATCATCTATAAATACGTAGTTAGATAAACTAGAAGTTGAAGACAATTTAGGTGCTCTAAAAGCAATATGTCTTCCAATACAAGTATCGCAATTCAAAGGAACTTCAAATTCGTACCATGTTTTAGAAGCTGTATAATTTCCGGTATTGAACGTCTGTACAACCGTAAATGTAGTCTCATCAGCCGGATTACTCATAAGGCCCACTTCTAAAATACCATTGTCATTTGACGATTTCATAGCTTTGAAAACAACAGAAAGGTCTTCAACAATAACATCAGGGGCTAAAGCTGGAGTAGCGGCAATGGAATAACTCGTTTTATTACTAAGAAAATAAAGTGAATAAGGATAAGTAGAATACTGATCTTTATTGACATATGGATATTGAGTACTATTAGTGGTTTTTCTTAACCAACAATAAGGGAAATACGCTGCACCGCTCCCATTGGCATTATCTATACCAGTATAAAAAGGAAAGGTAGAAATGGTTTCACAAAGAGTCGTAAAAGAAATTGTTTTCCAAGTACTGAGATCTTCGGAACCACAAACGGCTCTTATACGCACTTGGTAATCGGTAGCAGCAAGAAGATCATTGAGAGTATAAAAATTATTGGTTGAAGTTCCGCTGATAGTCCATTCAGAAGCAGTAGCAAGTCTATATTCAATTTCCCAGGAAGTTTCACTTCCACGAGGGGTCCATGTAAGATCACCACTATTAGACGTAATATTATTAACCGACAATTCCGTAGGAGAAAAACAACTCATTTGTTGAGGTACGATTTCAAAACGCATATTGTTACGAGTTTCTCCTTGTGTACCATTAGATTGGGGAGCCCAAGGAGAGCCATCATTAGTATAGCGAAGAGATTTATTAGCGCCTGCAACATGTGTATAAAAAGTATTATTGCTCCCTGTTGTATACACTCCCGTATTATTTTTTACAGCAATCACCAAATTTCCAGTTCCGCCATAATAAAAATAACTTTCATTAAAAGGAATGGTAACCCAATAATTCGTTCCGGAATTATTAAATGTAATGGGCCCTTCATAGACCAATGTCATATTGGTTGTAGGAATAAATTGAGTGGTAC
>JAVWBZ010000252.1:0-2567 GCA_036649255.1 Bacteroidales bacterium | reverse complement strand
TGGCTCTTTTAGTTTTGTGGATTGGTTTAAAATTAATCAAAATTCTATCCAAAGGAGTAAAAAGGTTGATGATAAAACGTGATGTTGATATTTCGCTGCAAGCGTTTTTGTGTACTTTGATCAACATCACCTTAAAAGTATTATTAATACTGACCGTAATGGGCATGGTAGGCATACAAGTTACTTCTTTCATTGCCATGCTGGGTGCTGCCGGTTTGGCTGTGGGCATGGCTTTACAGGGAACCTTGCAAAATTTCGCGGGAGGTGTCATTGTGCTTATTTTAAAACCCTATCGCGTAGGAGATTACATTGAACAAGGCTCTATCAACGGAACCGTAAAAAGTATTCAGATTTTTAACACTATTTTAGCCACTCCCGACAATAAAATCATTATTGTTCCCAATACAAAATTGGCTACCGACACATTAATCAACTATTCACAATCAGATCACAGAAGAGTGGATGTAAGTATTGGTATTTCTTACGGTTCTTCTGTAGATAAAGCCCGTGAAGTCATGTTAGCGATTGCGAAAGAACATCCTTATGTATTACAAGAGCCTGAAGTACCGGTCGTTTACGTGACCAGTCTGTCAGACAGTTCAGTCGATTTACAACTTCGTGTCTGGGTTAATAATACCAACTATTGGGACTGTAAATTTTTCCTGAATCAAGCCATTTACGATAAATTCAATGAAGAGGGCATTTCCATTCCTTACAACCAATTGGATGTACATATCATCAAGTAACGAAAACATAATCTCTCCTAAAATAGAAGAAAACGATTCGCTTATAAAAAGCTACATTTTAAATATTCCGTACAATCTTCAAAAGATTTAAATGTAAGTTCTTCTGGAACAAGATTGGGAATTACATTCATTTTAGTAAGCATATACATCGGTTGTGGTTGTATCATGGTCATGATGACTGTAATTCCTTTATTCTGTAAATCTTTAATAGCTGTTTCCATTGCATATAAACCCGATTGATCCATAAAGGCAACCAATCGCATACGAATAATAACGATTTTTACATCATCCGGAATATTGTGCATCACTTCTTGAAAGCGTGTAATAGAGCCGAAAAAGATGGGTCCATTCAAACGTTGAATATAGATTTGGTGGCGAATTTCATCTGTTAACCCCTGTTCATCTTCCCAAGGAGATTCCTTATCAAAAGTGGTAATTTCACCTGAATGGTAACCGCTTTCAACCAAATCACTGGCTCGTTTCATAAAAAGTACGCAAGCAATGATCATTCCGATACCAACGGCTATTAACAGATCAACAAAAACGGTTAAAAGAAGTACCGTAATCAATACCACCGCATCGGCTTTTGGTATTTTGAAAAGATCTTTCAAGCCTTTAAAATCTATAATTCCAATACCAACTGTAATTAAAATACCAGATAATACCGACAAGGGAACAAATTTAACGAAACGTCCCAAGCCAAGTAAAATAGCCAACAAGAAAAGTGAGTGAATCATTCCCGAAAGAGGGGTACGTCCACCGCTTTTTACATTTACCACCGTTCTCATAGTAGCCCCCGCGCCGGAAATTCCTCCGAAAAGACCGGCAAACATATTACCAATGCCCTGCCCTATCAACTCGCGATTGCTATTGTGCTTGGTTTTGGTAATATTATCCGCCACCACGGAAGTTAGCAATGTATCGATAGATCCTAAGCCAGCTAATGTAAGAGCCGGAATGACAGACATTTTAATTACGGAAAGCCATTCAATATTCCCGAGAAAATAGCGACTAAAAACTGGAAGAGGAAAACCGGAAGGAATTTCACCAATGGTAAGTGTCTGATTGAAATTTTTAACAAAAACCGAAATGATCGTTACTACAAGTAATGCCACCAAGGTTGCCGGCACTTTTTTGGTAAAAAAAGGAAACAGATAGATAATGAAAATGGTAGCGATTCCGAATAATAAGGCGTGTAAGTCCAACCCGGAAACTTTCGAAGGGAATTGTGTTATCATATCCACTATCAATACCGGAGATTTTACCCCAAAAAGCGGATAAATTTGTTGTACAATAATAATAATTCCAATACCACTCATAAATCCCGACAAAACTGGATATGGAATATACCGAATATATTTACCTATTTTTAATACGCCAAATAAAATTTGAAAAACACCGCACAACATACCGGTCAAAGCCATGGTAATAATGACCGTTTCAATTGTATGCGGTGAAGTGGTTGCCCAAATCATGGAAATAAGAGTGGCCGTAATAACAGTCATTGGACCGGTAGGTCCGCTAATTTGAGAATGTGTTCCTCCGAATAAAGAGGCAAAAAATCCCAACATAATGGCCCCTACCAATCCAGCCAATGCTCCAATCGCTCCAATATTGGGAATATCGGCTACATCAATCACTCCAAATGCTTGAATACCAAATGCTAAAGCCAACGGTAATGCCACAATACCAGCTGTAATTCCACCGAAAATGTCACCTTTAAGATTGTTTGTAGAAAAAAATTTCATGTCTTTAAATTTAAGGGTGCAAAAATAGTGATGATTTTTTAATTGACAAGACAAAAATCGGTTAATTTGTTAA